>NZ_CP020740.1 GCF_002097715.1 Burkholderia ubonensis subsp. mesacidophila | reverse complement strand
CGCCGATCCAGGCTGGCATGGCGGTTCAATAGAATCGGGGATGGAGATAAGGGCACGAACAGCGGCGTATCCCGCTGCGGCCCGCGGCGCTTCACGAACGTGATGTCGACGCCGTCACGCCGTGGCGCGAGCGCGAGCCGCAGCGGCGCCGGCGAGGCCTCGCGTCCGGCGGCCGTCGGCCGGAACAAAAAGAACAGTGCCGAGCCGCTCTGGGCCGCCAGGTTGAGGCGACGCAGGGCGTCCGCACGCACCGCCGTCTGCCAGAGCAGTACCACGGCGCACGTACCGGCGCGCAACGCCTGCTCGACCGCCCAGAGCGCGTCGGCCATACGCGGCGCGCGCAGCGTGACGAACCCCGCTGGATCGACGCCCCAGTACGCGAGCGCGAGCGGCTGCAGCTGGTGGGGCGGCTGGACGAGCATAATCGGCCGTCCAGCCAGGCGCGCGAGCACGGGCGCAAGCAACCGGAGTTCGCCGATGCCCGACTGTTGCGTGAGCAGCTCAACGAGGCGGCTGGCCGGCCAGCCGCCGTCGGGGAGTTCGGCCGTCAGCTCAGCATGCCCCGTATCAACGCCGCGGCCGCTCGAGCGCGCCAGTTGCGATGCGCGCCACAAATCCGGGTGAAGTCGTTCGGGGTGCACGAGGGCAGGGTTCATGGGGGATTCCTCACCAGCAACACTGTATAAACATACAGTGTCTGTATTCTACGCACAGGAATCTCAAAATGCGAGGGCCTAAAATGCACTGCGAGGCTTCTGGAAGCGCCCGATCGGGGCGCGGCCGGCCCGGAACGCCCGTCCAGCGGCGCATCGCGCGCAACGACGCGGGGCCGATGATCAGGCGAACGATAAAAGGGGCAGATAGTGTGTACGAACTACCGAGCACCGCACGAGGACTTCGAGCTGCGCGAACTGAAGATCGACAGCTTCCGCGACCTGTACCGCCGAACGCCGTGGAAGCCTGAGATCTACCAGGACTATCTCGCGCCGATCGTCGCGAGCCATGACGGCCAGATCGAGCCGCTGATGGCAGGCTTTGGGTTCTGGCCGCGCGCTTTGCAGAAGGCGAACATCGAGCGTGCAAAGGAGGCAGGGCGGAAGCCGCCGATCATGCGCAGCACGATGAACGTTCGCGACGACAATCTCGGCAAATCGCCACTATATGGCCCGTCATGGCGCGCCGGCCGGCGTTGCCTGGTCGTCGCGGAGTGGATCTACGAACCCTGTTACGAGACCGGGAAGAATGTATGGCACCGCATCGGCCTAGCCGGCTGGCGGCCGATGTGCGTCGCCGGCATTTGGCGCACGCTGAAGAACCCGGACGGGACCGACCATCACACGATGGCGATGATCACAGTCAACGCGGATCGCCACCCCCTCATGTCGCGCATGCACAAGCCGGGGGATGAGAAGCGATCGGTGGTGATCTTGCGGCCCGACGACTGGGAGGAATGGCTGACCACTTCGAACATCGAAGCCGCGCGCGCGATGTTGCAGCTGTTCCCCGCGGACGAGATGGCGGCCGGGCCAGCACCAAACGCGTCCAACCACCCGGGTGCGGGCAGAACAGACGACGAGACCAAGGATCCGCTGTTCTGAATTTGCGCGGCTCGCGTCACGCCAGCATGGCCGCGCGCGGCTGCGGGGTTTCTATCGAAGAATGCCTTACGCTTCTTCGCCGGGCCACCACGGCTTCCCGGCTCGGTCGACCAGGTAATCGTCAAGATTCTTCCCTTCCAGCCATTTCGGACGCGGACCGTGACCGGACCAGGTCTTGCCCGTCGACGCATCGTAGTATTTCGTTGGCGCCCGCCGTTTGCGCGATTTCCGAAAGCCCGCCGCGCGCAGCAGCTCGTCTTCCGTGATGCCGTAGAGCGCAACGCGCTCTTGAACGGCTGCCAAATACGCCTGCTTCTCGTCTTTCTTGATGTCCGCAAGACGGATATTCAATTCGCGCAGTTGAGCCTGAAGGTCTTGTAGTTCAGTGATCACGATCGTTATCGAGTTATTTCAATACGGCGGAATGGTAACGGATGATCGGCGCGATTCGGATTATTCCGAGGACGCGAGGCGGGGCGCGGCCCGCAATTGCGTTCGCCCGCGGGCGCAGGCATACTGCCTCGTAATGCAACGAAATTCATTGGCATTACGGGATGGCAAAACCTCCAGTTATCGAACCTCACCAGCTTCGCCATGCGCTCAAGGTAGCCGCTGTTACGGGACAAAGCCCGATCCGCGATGTTGCGCTATTGCTCCTTTTCTACGGTACTGGCATAACGCCAAACGAGGCCGCGAAGCTCCTTGTCTCGGACTACCTGGAAGCAAACGGGTCAGTGCGAGTTGAGTCGGCTGTGCGCGCCGAAATTGCCTTCAACGGCAAGAGTCGGCCGCTGGTATGGGCGAACGCCAAAACCTGCCGTGCGGTCGACGATTACCTCGCGTACCGACTTGTGGCGCGACACGGCATCACGACTACGCCGGCCGCATACCGCGGGCTTGACCCCAGCGGGCCATTGTTCCGGGCGGGGGATGGCGAGCCGTTCACCTTCACGCGCCGTGTAACTGGCAGCGGCGCAATTAGCTATTCGTGTGAGAGCCTGACCGAGATCGTAAGGCGATTGCATCAGCAGGCGGGCATCGAGGGCGGTAACGCGTCGGCCGCTCGCCGGACATTCGCGGTCCGCCTGCATCGCGACGGTCGCTCGCTAAAGCTCATTCAAGAACTGATTGGAGTTTCATCCTTATCCGCCGTTAAGAACCTCATTGAAGGCGATCCTGTGCGTCTGTCGGCCATCATCAGTGGGGTGATCTAGTGGCATCGAAGCAGGCGCTGAGTATGGAATTTGAAGTCAACGAGTATGGCGTTCCGCAATACCCGAAGGGTGATGCGCGACGCTTGTTTGTCGTGCTGGCCGCGATAGAGCATCTGGAGCGACCGACGATCACGACGCTAGCCGCGTTCACGGGGCATAACAAGGGCACGATCGACGCCGACGTGATGAAACTGCGCGAGCAGTATGGCGTCGAGATCGATCGCGAGGGCGCAGTGTTTGTGGTTCGCTCGTGGGGCGATGTGCTGAAAAAGGGCGGGGTCAAGAAGCACTTGCAGGGTTAGTTAATCTAACCTATAATCGCTTCATGGTCGGCGCACGTTTGCCGATAATCCAACGAATGGGGGGGCGCGATGGTGACGTTCGAAGCAAACGGCAAGACGTACAAGACCGACGAAGAAACGCTTGCGCTGATGCGGGACTACCGCGCGGCGGGAAATGCAGAAATGGTCGGTGCCGTGTTCGAACTCGGCTTGCACTTCGGCCGCATCGTCGCCCTTTAATCAGGGGACAAGGAAAATTATGAAGATCATTGACGCAACGCCGCCGGCCGACTTCCCTGTTCAGGTCATCGTGCTGGACAAGGGCCTGGGGAAACAACATCCGAGCAAAGGGTTCTACTTGCGTGTCGCGGTCGAGAATGGTGTAGAAACTGTAGATCTCGACGGCGCTATCACTCCTCTCGATGCTCGCAAGATCGCGAAGGAGAAGGGCTTCGAGCCGACACACTGGATGGAAGTAACCGACATCCGTCCGACGATGTTTTGACCGCGGAAAAAACGGCGATGCAAGATGACTTCGGAAACGAGATCCAAATCGACGTGGTGGCTCCGCAAACGGAGGCGTTCGTCCGCTTCACACTGTCCGACGATGCGATTGCGTGCCGGGTTGTGGATAGCGACCTCCGCACTTGGGGCGTCATCGCCTAGCCGACTGCATGAAGGAAAACGGACATGACCAAGAACCAACAGGCGATGGCTGCTGTGATCGATCTGCTGCTGGTATCAGGGTTCGTGCCGGACGGTGAGACGCGGCAGGAACATGTCCGAATCCCGACAGCGAAAACACCCGTATTCGGGCACTCGGGCGGTGTGCTGGCAACCCTTGGTGGTCGGCAGCGCTTCGTCAAGTCGGGCACAACGATCAAGGCGACGGTCGGGCAGCGCACGACGGCGCTGTATAGGATCGAGGGCGCGGGCCTCGAAGGTGTGCGCGGCATTGCCACTCTCGCCACGAACGAACTGAGCGCGATTCGCGCGGCTGTCGAATCGCTGTAGACCAAGGAAAACGAGATGGCGCGCCATTACGTTACACACGAAGGCCCCTACGATCACCCGCCGTTCTCAAGAAGCGGTTGCTACCGCGTATGGTCCGAAGGCACACTGGAGCCGATACGAGAGATCCACTGGTTCGAAACGCGTGGCGCCCCGCTTGTCGACGCAGGGGGAACGCTGTCTGAGCTCCAGGCGCGCGAGCAGGCATACTCAGTCATGCGCTCGTTTGATGATCCTATTCAGACAGCCGACGCATATCGGCGGCGCAAATGATGTCGATGGGAACACATACCGGAAACGCCAATGTCTTTGAAGCTTGTTGCCGCACCTGAAACGCGGATGGCCTTGCCGGATTACATCGCCGAAGCTTACAGCGATGCGCTCGCACGCTACTGCAGCGAGCGTCGCATCACAGATGAAAAAGCCGTGCGTGAGTTGGCATTGGTAGAGGAAACGGCCCAACGAATTCACCTTGCGCTGGCACGCGCCCAGCAAACGAAACAAAAAACAAATGACGTTATTAACCAGAATCACAACCATCTAGAGGGTATCGTAAATGTTTGTAAATATCGATCGCTCATTCCTTGAACTTATCGTGTGTGCCAGTGTTATGTGTGTCGTGGGAGCCATTGTCATTTACTTCGTCATGCGGGCTGAGAAAGAAGGACACCACAGTGACTTCTGACAACGGTAGCAGCGGCAAGACGACGATTCTCGTGGGCCAGCCGTGATGCACGCTCGACAGACCTGGCACGTCCTTGCATTCGTGTGTCTAGCCACGTTCACCGGGCTAATCACGCTGGCTCCCCAGTGGCGCGCCGGAGCTATGAAAGGCGAACTCAATGCGCTTGCACTCTTCGCGTTGGGTATCGCGGCCGTGTTTCTGTCACTCGCGCGAACCGAACCTGGTCGCACAATGTCGACGCGGTGCTTACGCTACCTTTTTGCACTGGTGAGCGGCACCGCCGCGAACGTTGTGCTGACATGGGGACTTTGGGCAATCGGATTCCCCATCACCAACGACACCGTTCGTAGCGGGTTGATGGAGAGACATTATTGGCTAGGCCCCGCCATCCTGGCGTATAGCGTCGTCGTGTGGCTCTTTTACCGTGCTTCATTGCGGCGAGATGGGCACGGGGACCAGCAATAGGAAAACCGCGTGACAAAGAAAATTGCGTACCGACTGATCGGAGTGCTTCTGCTCGCGTTCTGCGCAGGGCTATGGGCGTGGATGTTGGGATGGCTCGCGAGACCATTTCCGCCAGGCAGTTTTGACAACGCGCCCATGATGAAGGCCTGGATGGCACCCGGAGTGATGGGCTTCCCGGCACTGGTGTCGATCATCATCGGCTTGGCCGGGCTGCTTTTTGTGACCGGCGTGCTACCACGCCCGGCGTCGGGTAACGATGATTCCTCGGGTCACTGAGACGACGGAAAAGTTATGGCCAATGAACCGATAGATACGTTTGTCGCTTGGGTCGATTCTGTTGAAATGGAAGCCCGACGCGCCTTTGGGCGAAGTGACGCAGACTTGACGTGGCTGATTGGAGGAATTGAAGAGATGCGACCGTCCTTCCACGACGGTATGAGCGCCGCACGGTACGTGCAGGCACAGATTGAGACCATCGGCTGAATGTGTAACACGCGGGAAATACTTGGAGCAAAAGCGTCGCCGGGCCGGCCGATCGCTGGACACTGAGAGAGAAACAAGATGAAAAGACTGAACAATTCCGCGACCGTGTTCGCGGTGATCGTCGGCATCGGGACCGGCTTGTACGCGATCGGTTGGATTCTCTACGCGATGCTGGAGCAGGCGCGCACGGCAACCGACCCTGCACTCCGCGCGCTGTTCGCGTTTGGCTTTGCGTTGGTGTTCGTCGTACCGCTCGGGAGCCTCGGCACCAGCCTATACCAAGCGCTGCGCGACAAACAGCAGTTGGTATGACGGGCGCGACGGCGGTCGACCCGGCCGCGCTCACGGCAATGAACCTGCTCGCGC
This sequence comes from Burkholderia ubonensis subsp. mesacidophila, assembly GCF_002097715.1. Lineage (NCBI taxonomy): Bacteria > Pseudomonadati > Pseudomonadota > Betaproteobacteria > Burkholderiales > Burkholderiaceae > Burkholderia > Burkholderia ubonensis. Next base: position 147,246 of record NZ_CP020740.1, on the reverse strand, counting down.
ACTGGGCCGAGCTGTTCCCCGGCCTGACGATGGTCGCGGTGGGAATCAGTGCGTTGGCGTTCGTCCTCGCTGTCGGTATGACGCGCTCGCCGCGGGCCTACCTCCTCGGGCGGCTCGCGGTGGTGAGCGCCTGTTGGATTGCACCGCCGGCATGGGCACTGTTCCTGGTCGCACCGGTTGAGGGTACGGTCGGCCTGTGGACAGGGCACTGGCGGCGATCCTGCTGACCGTCCTGGCGCGCGTACTCGAGCCGGAAACGCCCGAGCCGGCGTCGGTGCGTGGCGACGCGCTGAGCTTGCGCCACGTAGCGGGATCTCACCACGATTGAGCGGACGCGGGGACGCACTTCTATACTTCGCAACATCCAACGAGGACCATCATGCTGAACAATGCGGAAATTGCCATCGCAATCCCGGTCGGGCTCATCGCGACCATCGCGCTGCTGCGGCTGGACGGCGGCTACCTGCGCTTGATCGCCGCAACGCTGGCCGTCAGCGCCTGGGGCACGCTCGCATGGAGCGCGCTGGCACCGGCCACGCTGTTCCCGTGGGGGCGCGGGGTAATCCACGTAACCAGCGTCGTTGTCGGGCTATGGGCGGGCCGGCGCACGCCGGCATACGTCTGAGGCGGCGACACGCCCGGCTCCGGCCGGAGTTTTGTCGCGCGCCGTCAATGCCGCTAAGTCCGCTTAGCGGCATTGCTGTATAGGGATATATCCTTGAACGGCATTGGATGACGACTGTCCGGCGACGGCCCAGTTCATCTCACGGCTCGCCTCGACGCTCCGGCCGCCCGGCCTTCCGGATCTTGCCGGCCGCCTCGGCGGCTGCTTCCCTGAACACCTGCCAGGCCGCCTCCAGTTCCAGCATCAAGCGCTCCGCGTCGGCCGTCAATCGCTCGCGGTTGGCCTCCAGCCACGCAGCGAGCGCCGAGATGTCGGCGCGATCGTCGGCGAGGCGCCCCGGCGTGGCGAAGTGCCGATGCAGATCGTTGGCCGACACCGCGCGGCCGAACAGCACCTGCATCAGATGGCGCGTCGTCGTGATCGTCGCATCGGGCGGGGGCGGCTCGATCGCCTGGACGAACGCGATGACCGCGCGGGCACGCGCGCGACGCTTGATGCCGCTCATCAAGCCGAGCAACTGGCGATTCCCGATATCCGGGTGGTCGAGCATGGCCAACACGGCGGCGTCGTGATCGGCTGGAGTGAAGAGATGCATGGCGCTTGTGCTCTATGGAGATATATTCTTATACAGCAACGTCGAGAAGGTGACCAGTCCGTTGGCGGTCCCGCATCACGCGTCAATGCCGCCAAGGCGTATTAGCGGCATTGCGCTTAATGGGTCAAAACGCCACCGGGCCGTTTTATCCGACGCCTGACACGTCTTAAAGACGTGCTATGCTGAGTCATACGTCTTTAAGACGGGTTCCTGTTCAGGAGGCTTTATGTCGGTGTTGTACGTCTACCGCTGCCCGGCCTGCGGCAAACGCGGCGAGGTCCATCACCCGGACGACAGCTATGACGGCGCGGCGGCCACGTGCGAGAAGTGCTACGGCCCGGTCGCGCTGGAGTGGGACGGGGGCGTGACGCTCGAAGTCGCACCGCACGACGGCGGGCCGACGCCCGACGAGATCAAGTCGGCCCGCCTGCGCGGCCGGCGCACCCAGGCGCAGGTCGCCGCGCTGCTCGGCGTGAAGGAGCGCCAGGTCCAGCGTTGGGAGGCCGGCCAGGCCCCCATGCCGATCGCCGCGTGGTTGCTGCTGCGCCGGTCGTGGGGCTATCGCTATCCGAGCGACTTCGCGCCGGCGCCGGGCCCGATGACGCGCGGCTGGGACGCGCAACGCGATCGCCAGCGCGACACCATCGAAAATGGCGACGTGGTCGAGCTGCAGCCGGTCTACGGCCCGTTGCTGCGCGCGACCGTCTGCCTGGATCGCATGCACGACGGCCTGGTCGACGAAGACGGCTACGGCGCGTTCGTCACCGAGTTCGTCGGCGCCGCCGGCGCCGGCGGCGAATACCGTGGCTTCTTCATTCCCGAACGCGTGACCTTCGCGCGCGCGAACGTGATTCACCTCGAGCAGCGCACGCCGCGCGCGGCGACACGAGCGCCCGGAGCGTGAAACCATGAGCCAGCCCTTGACGATTCGACTGACCCCGGCGCAGACGCGGTTTATGCGGACCTTCGATTCACCGTCGGACTTGAACCTCGCAACCCGATGGGAATACAAACCGGACGAACTACAGGTCGCGCGTGCATGCGCCCCAAAAGGGCTGCTCAACATCGTGGGCGCCCCCCCAAGGGCGCGTATTTCGAGATCACGTTGACCGTGGACGGCATCAATGTCGCTCAAGCGGCCCTGATGCATTCGGCCGATGCACCGGCCGCCCGACCCTGAACGGGAGCCCTGCAATGCGCAAGGAATATGACCTGCAGACCGACGTGCTCGCGACGATCGTCGCGGCGACGCCCGTCACTGCGAAGCACGCAGATTTGTTGACGGCCTTCGCTACGCGCACCGAGTTTCGCGGCGTGCGCCATGTGAAGGCGCGCGACGAGTTCAGTGCGCAGCCGGCGCGCATCATCGACGCCGACGGACGCGAGATCGCCCCCGACTACCGCGCGTGGATCGACGCGCAGCTCGCCGCGCTCGGCTCGGCGCATGCCGTATGGCAAGCGCACAAGGACGCCGGCTACCGGCTGGTCGAAATCGAGCCGGTGCTGCATTACTTCGTGCACGACCGCGGCGGCGACCCGGACAACTTCGTGCAGCTTGAGGTGTGGGAGGAGCAGCAATTCGTCGAGCGCGAGGTGTTCCCGCGCGACACGTACTGGGGCCTGCCGCGCGAGGACGAACTGCGCAGAGGGTGGTGCAGCGTGCCGGTCGAGCGATGCGAGCGGCGCCTTCTCGGCGCGCCGCGCTATCGCCTGCAGGCGGTCACCGACATGCAGCGCTTCATGGCGCTCGCCGAGGCGACCTACAGCGAGCGGCGGCAGCGCGAAGGCGATCGGCAACTGCTCGAGCGCAACCTCGATACGGGCGAGTCCCGCGCGGTCACGACGCGAGAGCTCGTGCCCGGCTACGACCGGCAGCAGTGGCGCGGCCGCCGCTTTTTCGACGACTGGGCCGCGTCAAGCGCGGGCCGCGCCGGCGAGCGGCTCTGTCAGCGCTGGGTGATTAAAACCGAGGACTACGACGATCCGCGCAGCGGCCGCCATCTGGACTATGTGCCGGCCTGGACTCACACGCGCAAGCTCGCGGAACTGAAGAACACGGCCAAGCTCGACGCGTACAGCCTGTATGGGAAGCTCGTGCAGTTCGACCAGCGGATCGGCCATCGCTTCGCATGGTACTTCTACGGCCTTCACGGCAACCTGGTGAAAAGTGGCCAGCTGGAGCGCGTGCTCGAGGCGGCCGAGGCCGGCCTGATCGTGCTGCCGGAGCACGATTATCAGGTGTTGCGGCGCTGGGGCGACGACCAGTACGGGTTTTGACGGAGGCGCACCGGCGTGCAGCGGGTCCGACTTTCGAGGCTGGCCTGCGAGAACGTGCACAGGCTCGGGCAGACGATCGCGGGCTTCGATGCGTTCGACGCGTGGTTGTGTGCACATATGATCGGCGTCTGCCGCGCGGGACCGCGGCGCACAACGGCGATGCCAATGTCGATGACCGCAGTAAATAACGTGCCCCACCACTGAAAAAGGAACGTCATAGGCATGCCCGAACTGAACGAAATCTGGAAAGTCGTCGAGGAAGTCGCGAAGCCGCTCGGCGGCTTCATTGCCGCCGGTGGTATCGCCCACTGGTTCCAGCGTCGCCGCGACCAGGCGACGGCGCGAATGGATCGCGCGCGCGACAATGCCGAGCGCCTCGAGCAGTACGCGTACGACACGCATGACCGGATCGAGGCAAATAACGAGGCCCGTCCCGACGACGGCCCGTACAAGTTCACGTTGCCCGCACTTGCCGACGCGGCGTCGACCGGAGATGGGCACCGCGACCACGCGCTGCTGAACGCCTATCGCGATCTGCAGATCGAGATCACGCGCGCCAACCGATACGTTGCTCTGACTGACCAGGGCCAGTGGCACGGCGATTCGGCACTCGACACTCTGGACCGGCGCGCCTACCGTGTCGCGGCGCGCGCGCTCGAGCTTGCGGACGCCTATCGTCGTCGCGTCGACATGCGCCGCGCGCCGCTGGCGCCGGCAGAAATCAAGCTGGAGCGTTACATCCGCGACCGGGCGCGATTCGACGCCGGCTGGCCGTCGGTTGTGCGACCGATGGCGTGCGTGCGGTACGCACGTGCGCGCCGTCGCCTCGTGCGCGCCGGCTATGTCCGATTGAACTAGCACGCGTGAGACTACTGGTGACACAGAGACAGGGACCCACCATGCCAAACGAGTTCAGCCGTCGCGCCGCGCTGGCCGCCGTACAGGCGACGCTCGCCGACGCGATTGCGCACGACTTCCGTGACGCGCTTCCCATCGCTCGCTATGTCGACGCGCTGCCGGGCTGCGCCCCGAGGCCCGGCTACTGCCACGACCAGGTCGACTTGTGGCTTCGGTCGCATCCCGGCGACACGCCCGTGCGCGGCTGGCTCAATCAAGCCGATTTCCTCGTGGCGATCCGGTTCGTGTCGCACTCGCTGGTCCGCACGGCCGCCGGCGACCTGCTCGACGTCACCTATGCCGCGCCGAGCTACCCGCAACACTTCATCGAACATCCGGTGGCCGCCGGCGACTTTTTCGCCCTCGTGCGGGACGAGCCGCCGGTGCCCTACATCGACGTGGCGCTACCTGACAGGAGTTGAATCGATGGCCCGTTCCTCTTCCAAGAAACCGCCGGCCCGGCCGACGCCCCGCCCCGCCGACGCGGTGGTGTTCGCGGTCGCGATGCGCTCGGGTGACGTCGAGGTGATCGGCATCCCGTTCGTGCATCGCGGCCGCACGTGGGCCGTACATGGCATTGTCGGCGTGCCCATCAGAGAGGCGCCGCATTACACCGTCTCCGACGTGCTGCTCGGCCGTCAGGTGCCCGGCTCTGAGGCGCGGTCGATCGACGCGTCGCGCGCGGCTGCGATCGCAACGCTTGACGCGATCACCGACGAGAAATGGACGGAAGCCTTCGGCGCCGGCCAAGCGGCGCAAGTCACCGCGGCCTAACCGACGATGGCCAACCGACCCCAGCAGCTGACACTCCCCCCGCTGCGCACCTGGACTTGCCCCTGCATGACCGGACACGCGGTCGCGCTTAGGTTGGAGAATTTGCTTGCTGGCGAAACTCGCGTGGCGAGCGGTATTTCAAGGCGCTGTGCGGATGCGACTCGTTGTAGTGGTCGAATGCAATGGCCAGGTTCTGCAGCGCCGTTCGGGCGTCGGGCTTGGGCATCCACGACACGTAATCACGCTTCATCGTTTTGACGAAGCTCTCGGCCATCCCGTTGCTTTGCGGACTTCTGACGGGTGTCGTAACCGGCTTCAGGCCGATTTCCCGCGAGAACGTCAGCGTCTCGCCGGCAATGTAGCAGGAACCGTTGTCGCTCAACCACTCGATTTCGCTGTCAGCCTTCAAAGCACCGGCAAAACGGTTTTCGACCGCCTGAAGCATCACGTCGCGCACCATGTCGCCGGTGTAGCCGCCCGTGGTCGCCGCCCAGCTCATGGCTTCCCGGTCGCAGCAGTCCAGTGCGAAGACGACGCGCAAGGGGGCACCGTCGTCGCAGCGGAATTCGAAACCGTCCGAGCACCAGCGCACGTTGCTTCGGTCCACCGCGACCTTGCCATCGTGCCGACGCGTAGACGGGGCATGACGAGGTCGGCGTTCGAGGAGGAGGCCGTGGCGACGCATGACGCGATACACCCGCTTTGCATTGACGCGAGGTTGGCCCAGCGCGTCCCGGCTTCGCCTCAGCAGCGCCCATGCACGCCGGTAGCCGTACGTGGGCAGGTCGGCAACCAGCTCTTGAAGTTCGGCGACGAGCGGCATGTCATCCAGAACGGGCGTCTTGCGCCGGTCGACCCATTCAGCGGGGCGCTTCGATTTGACCGTGAGATTCGAGCGCGACACACCCAGGACGTTACAGACCGTCTTCAACGGTCGTCCCCCGGCAGCAATGGTGAGCGCGCAATCAATTTTTTTGCTCGACCGTACTCCACTGCTTCGCGGAGAATTTCCACTTCCATCGTTTTCTTGCCCAGCAGCCGCTGGAGTTCGCGAATCTGCTTCATCGCTTCGGCCAGGTCCGATGCCGGAACCACCTGTTCGCCGGCACTGACCGCCGACAGGCTTCCATCCTGATAGAGCTTGCGCCAGGCGAAGACCTGGTTGGCATTCACCTGATGGCGACGGGCAACCCCCGATACAGTGGCGCCTGGCTCGAAGGTCTCGCGCACGATCGCGAGCTTCTCCTCGACAGACCGACGGCGGCGCTGCTCCGGCTGGGTCAGAACTTCGACAGGTTCTACGTTGTGGTTAGGCTTAAACATAGGCAGAAGACTACCTCATAATTTAAGCGTTACCCCGTGTCCGGTTTTCGCGGGGGCCGGCCCAGCACCTATACCCGCACGGAGTTCACCGTGCTGCGCGCGCGTGTGAAAGGCCTGCCGACCGCGACAATCGCGCAGCTTTACCTCGACGCTGACAACACCGAGCCGCTCGAGGGGGAGCACCTGCAGCGCACGATGCGCGGCGACCTGGTCGCGCGTGCTGCAGGACAGTCAGTGGTCATCCTCGCAAACGTGCAGGCATCGATGGTGGAACGTCGCGAGCAGCGCATGCCGACCGTGTCCGCGCAAAGGTTTGAGCAGGTCGTTGTTGGCGGAGCAAGCGGGGCAATGCTCGTATATCCATGCTCACTCTATGCAGCGATTACTCAGCCACGACTTTTGACCATCGCTTCATCGCCCGGCTGAATGCAGAAGTATTTTTGTACCCCAATCGCGCTGCGATCTCTTTGATCGAATATTCCTTTTCGGCGAGATATTGCGATGTCAGATCTTGACGAACAATGTTGTGCATAGCGCTGAACGATGTTCCCATTTCTTGAAGCTTTCGCTGCAAGCTGCGCAGTGAAATCCCAAGCTCTCTAGAGAATTCGGCGACGTCTTGACAGGCGGGGTTTTCATACATCAGGCCAAGTAGTCGCCCGATGAGGTCAGAGGGGACCCAGTGCGCCAGCTCGAATTCGCGTTTCGAGCACGCCTTCTTTGCCAATTCGAATTCTATCGGGTGTGCCAGTGGAAGCCCGATTTCAAGTATTGATCGATCGAACTCAAGAAAGCTTTCGCTCGAATTGAATTCGATTGGGCAGTCAAAATATGCCCCGTAAGATTCCGCATGCGGTGGCTCCGGATAAGCAAACCCAATCTTCATAAATTCCGGATACCTTCCGATCAAATCGTGCATTTCTCGACGAATGGCGGTGAAAACCATGTCGGTATTCAGTACAAGGAGGTCCGCGCGATAGGTATAGCCACCGACCGTAATTCTGACCACATCGCCCTTGGTCGTTATCCTCATCCTGAAATAGCTGATCCCAAGCAATGGATGCTCGAAGCCAAGGCGCAGCGCGTCACCCAACGTCGGGCTTACCAGCATTGCGTGGGCTCGCAGGCCGTACGAAGTCACCGGGATCGCGTTTCCGATATGAAGCCCGATCGCGGTGTTGCCGGTCGCCTCGAGCGCATTCGCAAACAGCACCATTTCCTGCGCGTGCGTCACCATTGCGTTTGGTCGCTCGACGTCCGAGGCCGAGATGCCCGTGCCTCTCAGCAGGACGTCGACGGGAACCCCCATACGCTTCATGAAGTCGAGCGTGATGAAGATGGTATGAAGCGGCGCTGGACGTTGCGCTGCAGTGCGGTGACTCACGTCGGCTACCGGCTTCATTCGACTCCTTGGATATCTAATTCCCTAGCGACTTCGTAAACACGACCTGGCATCCATACTCGTCCAGCTCGCCGCGCTTCCACCCTAGACGCTGGTAAAAGCCATCGGCTCGCGAGCCCGGGTCGGTCACGAGCGTGACTTGCGCGACGCCTTTTTCCTTCAACCATGTCAGCGCACGGCCGAGCAGCTCGCGGCTGATGCCGGCACCATGGAACGACGGCCTCACAAACAAAGCGGTGATGAACGGCTTTTCGGTGATGACCGGCAGACAAATCCCAACCACCTCATCACGGCATTCACAAATCCAGCCGCCTCCCTGTCTGATTTTCTCGATCAAGAGGTTGCGGTTGAGGAGGTGAACTTGGTGGGGGTGGATTCTATTCTCGCTCACGGAGAATCGCACGTCATAAAAAGCGCCGATGTCGCGTTCAGTCATCCGGCGGTATTCTAGCTTCTCAGCAATGGCCATATTCGTTATAGTCTCTCATTTCATTATACGAAATATACGTGGTGCGACTTAGGCAACTATCTCACGATTTTTGCAAATTCACCAACGATCATGACGCGGGAGCCGGATAGTTGTCCAGGTGTGCAGTCGCGCACCGCGGGTCAGACTACCGACTGGCGAAGCCGCTTACCGTCATAAGGGTCGCCAGCCGGGCGCCGGAATGCGGCTCAATACCCGCGACCGGTTAGTGCAACTTGACGATTGGCCGACGTTAAAATGCACCCACACCAATCCAAATAAGACCAGAGCACAATAATTTCTATATTCGCAATAGTTTCATAAAAAATGTCGACAGCCAAACTTATAATGGCATTGGCGCTCAGGGATAACACATTGGCGCGAACGGCACGTGCGCCGACTATAAATGAATCGGGCGATTTGGTACGCTTCTTGCCAACCGAATTGACCGATTTGAGGTAATTGGCAGTGCGCCAAATCCCCATACTCAGCCTGTTGAAATCGTGGCGGACGATGAGCGACCCGACGGTGCTCGTCATGATCGCAGGCGTGGTCATTCCCATGATCATCCTGGCCGTGGTCTCGCTCAGCATGCCGCTCGACTTTGGCGGCGTCGCGTGGGGTCACTTCACTGCTCGGGCGTACGAGCGGGTTGTTTTCGATTGGGACTGGGATGGATCGCGTGTTCTTCAGCAGGGCTATCTCGCCATTTTCGCCCGGTCGGTGACCATGGCCCTGCTGACCACCGCGGGTTGTCTGGCAATCGGATTCCCGACGGCGCTGTTCATGGCGACGCGCCGGCGGAAAGCGAAGGCTGCGTTGTTAATCCTGATTACGATTCCGTTCTGGACCTGCGTTGTTGTCCAGATGTACGGATGGATCATCGTCATTGCCGACGACGGCTTGCTGAACCAGTTATTGATCAGAGGAGGCTTCATGCAAGGCCCGCTCGGCTTGCTCTACACCGATCTCGCAACGGTGGTCGGCCTCGTCTACGCGTTCACGCCGTTCATGGTCCTGCCGATCTTCGCGGCGCTCGATGATCTCGACTGGCGGTTGGTCGAAGCGGCCTACGATCTCGGGGCACACAAGCCGGCCGCACTTATCCATGTCGTCGTACCCTGCTGCCGTCCGGGCATCATGGCGGGCGTGGGGCTCGTCTTCGTTCCCGCACTGGGGTCCTATACGATCCCCGGGCTGCTCGGTGGCAACCACGCGTTCATGATCGGCAACTTGATCGATTTCCAGTTCGCCGGCGGCCGGGATTGGCCTTTGGGCGCCGCCATGTCGTTCGCCTTGCTTGCCATCGTGCTCCTGGCCATGCTCGTGTCTCGACTGGGTTCCCTTCTTCAACGACAGGAACGTCGTCATGAGTTCGCCTGAGCTGCGCCGGTTTCCGTTGACTGCGGCAATCGCGATCGCAGTGCTGTTGTTCCTCTATTTGCCGATGCTGATCGTGATATGGATGAGCTTCAACGTCGGCCCGTCCGCACTCATCTGGGACGGGTTCGGTGTCCGGGGCTATGTGGAGGCTTGGTCGGATCCGACGCTGGTCCGGGCCGCGAAGAACTCACTCAGTCTGGCGATGATGTCGATGGTGCTGTCCACCGCACTGGCGACGAGCGCGGCGGTTGCATGGTGGTCGAGAAGTGCGCAGCACGGTTTCGACCCGGCGGGACTTCTCATCGCGCTTCCGCTGGCAATACCCGAAATCGTGCTGGCGATCGCCACCATGATGTTGTTCTCGATGTTCAAGACCGACCTTGGATTTGGCGTCGTACTGTTCGCGCATGTGGTCTTCAGTGTGCCGCTTGCTTACCTGCCGATCAAAGCCAGACTCAAGAGAATCGATCGCACGTTGCTCGAGGCCGCTGCGGACCTGTCAGCCACACCTTGGGCGGCGTTTCGACAAATCACCATGCCGTTAGCGCTACCAGGCATTGTCGCGGGAGCACTGCTGTCGTTCGTCGCGTCGATGAATGACTACGTCACCAGTTACTTTCTCGCTGGCGCCGGCATGACCACATTGCCGATGTACATCTTCAGTGCGATGAAGATCGGCATCACACCAAAAGTCAGTGCTGTTTCAACCGTCGTCATCGGCCTTTCGTCGGTGCAACTGATCGCCGTGTGGATCCTCGGTGCTCGAGGTAAAGGGCGGTCCGCGGACAGGCTGGACGACGTAGGTCAATCGAATCTCCAAGCAATAGGAACGCTATGAAAAAAGCAATCGGGGCGATGTTGCTTCTTGCCGCTGTCACAACCCAGGCCGCCGAGCTGCATATCGGAAGCTGGCCGGGCATCCTGCCTGTGAACTTGCTCAAGAAGTTCCAGGCGGATACCGGCATCGAGACGACACTCGACACCTATGCGAGCGACGCAGCGCTGACCCAGAAACTGCAGGCGGGAGGAGGAGGGTACGACGTCGTGGTGGCCGGTGACTACTATGTCCCGGTGCTGGTGAAATCCGGCCTGTTGCTCAAGCTCGACAAGAGCAAGTTGCCGAATATCGCCAACATCAAGCCGGAATATCGCCACCCGACATTCGATCCTCAGCGTGACTACGCGATGCCCTTTACGGTCGTGCTGACTGGGTTTGCGTACGACAGCGCGCGTGTGCCAGGCGGCCGGCTCGACGATAGTTGGAAATCCTTCTTCGAGCCTGCCGAGGCGCTGCGCGGGCAGGTCGGCGATCTGGACGTCGAGGAGGAGCTGTACATGGCCGCGAGCTGGTATCTGGGACAGGATGAATGCACCGAGCGCCCCGAGGATGCGAAACGCGTGCTCGACGTCCTGCAGAAACAGAAGTCTTTCGTGAAGACCTACAGCAACGACGGAACGATCGACCGTCTCGCCACCAGGCAAATCACTGTTCAGCACGTCTGGAACGGCGCTGCGGCGCGCGCACAGGATCGTCTGACGACCATTCGATTCGTGTATCCGAAAGAGGGCGTCCGGTTGTTCATGGACAGCCTCCTTATCCCCGCAAAAGCGCGGAACGTCGAATCGGCCTACAAGTTCGTCGACTGGATGATGCGGCCTGAAAACATCGCGCTGGTAACGAACGCGATTCGGTACAGCAACGAGATCGTCGGGTCGGAGCGCTACATCGACCCTGCGCTGCTGAACAACCCTGCGATCAAAACGCCCGAGCAGTACAAGGATCGGCTCAAGCCGTACAAGATGTGCTCGCCCGCGGCGATTCAACTGCGCAATAAGGTCTGGTTGAAGCTGAAGGGGAATGCTTGAATGGCGCTGAACCCCGTTGACCTCGCGGATAAACGATCCATTCCTGCGGAGGGGTGATCAATCGTGACGACGCCTCGCTGCATTTTGTGGAAGTCGTGCAGTGGGGGGAGCGGGGCGAAGACGGGTTCCTAGACGGAGCGGCCGCAGACGATGCTGCGAACAACGCCTGCGGCCTGACCTTGGCGTACACATTGAGAGACCACCATGGCTGACCGTATATTACGACAACATTGCCTGACCGAAGCGCATTGCGTGAGCGCACCCGTCTATGCTTCGGCCCGATTCGCCCGCGGCGATCGTAGTCCCCTGCGACGGTCGAACGACAGACCGCAGGCCAGGCACGCTTGCGCCGGCGGGATCTTGCGCACGCGAGCCTCATGTTTGCATGACCACAAAAGGCCATCCAGATCTCACTTTCGCGGTGCTTGTTTTCTTGGCGCACCAGTTCATCCCGGCGAAGACACGTAGCCTCGGTCGCCGGCCCCGCCTGTGTTCGGCGACTCGCTAGCTCTCAGCGCAGGCGGTTCGCGATCTCCCCTCTCGATCGCGCTTTTTATTCCACGTGGTCATTGCACTCAATATCATATGTAGTCCGACGTTTTTTTAAATGCGATGGCCACAGTCAAACCTAATCAAAGAATCGTTCAATTCAGAAGGGTCAGCATGCCAACCTACCAAGAACTGAAAGCCAAGGTACGAGCACTTCAAGCTCAGGCGGAGCTCGCTCGCAAGAATGAAGTACAGAGCGCCGTAATGGATATTCAGAAAAAGATCGCCGAGTTCGATCTGAAGCCGGAGGACCTGTTTACAGGTATTCAAACCAAGTCGCGTCGGGTAAAGCGTCGCAGTCCGGCTATAGCAAAGTACCGCGATCCCGTCTCGGGTGCGGTCTGGAGCGGACGCGGGCGTGAACCTCGGTGGATTGCAGGCCGCGATCGCGAAACGTTCGTGATCCACAATATGCCATAGCGGACTATAGCGTTCGCTTCGTTCAACTAGATCGAACTTCAGGTGAAACGCCCGCGCCGCTGCTCAACATATCCCAACGGCAGGTTCGGTATGAATTTGCCGCCGTGCGAGCGAAAGCCGGGCGCACGCTACCTCCCGCGCAGCCATGTCTCCACGTTCCGGGATCGCCCGTATCCGCGCCGCACTCGGTCGCTTTCGCGCAATCATACTTGCCACTGGTCTCGGCCCAGATCGGAAGCCCGTTCGCGCTCGACTATCGAGTGCTTCAATCGACTGCGAAGCCGTCCGGTCGGCTCTCGCCGACGTCGCTCGCGCGGAAGCTTGCGTTACCGAGTTGGAGAAGTTGGAGATGCGGTATTTGGCACTGGAAACGGCGCGCCTCCCGAGCGTCCGCGCCCGTATTGAGCGGATAGGCTCACGTGTACGGAAGGCTCGGTGCCACGCAAAGCGCGCGCGCGCCCACGCCGATACAGCCATTTTGATTCTTCTGAGCCGCATCGATGCCCAATTGGACTCTGCATCAGAAGACCTAGCGCGCCACGTTGATTTCGCAAAGCGGTCGCGCCAGCTTGCTGATGACCTCCTCGAAATTTCGCTCACGTTGGAGCGGCGGCAAAAGCGTCGTTCTCTGCGAGCCGGTGAGCACCACATCTTGTAGTCCTGTTGCTATAACGGTCGCGAGTGGCAGTTATCCGCGCCGATCATACGGAGTGTCATAGGGGTATGGAGTTGTGGCTACGCGTATCCGGCTTCGGTCGCACGGGCCTTCCGAACGTTCGGGCACGTCCATCGCGATTCGCTCGGCGGTAGGGAGGGGAGACATATGGTGCGCTGGACAGGCGAGCGTCGGCGTCGGGCGCGGCCGACGCCACACAGCATCCGCGAGATGCCCGCGTTCATCGAGCCGGCGCTCGCGGTGCTGATGCAGCGCCCACAGGCGAGCGGCGCCCGAGCATACGAAATCGAGTTCGACGGCTATCGGATGCAGGCGCGGCTCGACGCCGGCGACGTGCCGCTGTTCATGCACAACGGACACGACTGGACCAATCAACTACCGGCCGCCGCGCCGCACCCGCCGGCGCCGGCATGATTGGCCGTTTCCGAGGAAACCCCAATACCCCTCACGACCAGCGACGAGCGCACCACGAGCACGTATAATTGTCTGGTTATTCGCTCGCGGAGCGCGTCGTCGCTGAACCATTCAATTATCGCGCCCGCGGCCTGGACGACGACCGTGGACGCCGAATACGAAGGAAGACAAGCATGATCACCGAGATGCAAGATGAAATCGTCCAATTCTTGCGGGCGCGCGGCAACGGCGCCTACTCGAAGCTGCAGCTCCATTTCCATCTGCAGGGCCGGCAGCAGGAGTTCATCGCGGCGTTTGACGCGTTGGTCGAGGCAGGGCAGATCCAGATTAGCGGCGGCATAGTAAAGCTAACCGCCCCGGCGCTGGTACAGCCGGATGGCGACGAGACTGCGCAGTAACGCCCAAACCCGGCTCCGGCCGGTTTTTTTTGCGCGCGATCAATGCCGCTAATTCGTATTAGCGGCATTGCGGTTAATCCCTCAAACCTCCTATAGTCCGATCTGAGCAGCGCCCGAGCAGGGCGGCCGGCGTCTCCCTGACCCCGAACCTTGACCTACCAAGCCCTCACCGCACGGGCCGAGCGGACGATTCGCCGTCTGGTGGCCAACAGCCGCGATCAGGCGATCGGCGCGCTGCAGCTGTGGGAGGATCTCGTGACGGAGATGATGGCGTTCAACCGCCCCGGCTATGTGGCCGACCGCGCCCGCCTCTCGGCGCTGATCCCCCGCGACGACCCGCCGGCCGCCTGAGCCGCCCACACACCGTCACGGAACGAAGGAGGCAGCATGTCTACCCAAACTTGGCAACGCGTCGACCTCGCGCGCGAGCAGCTCGAGACGGCACTCACGCTGTTCCTCGACCATGCGCGCTATGCGTCGGCCATCACGCTGGCCGGCACGGCCGAGCGTGTGCTCGGCCAGGCGCTGCGCCACCGCGGCGACGCGGCGGTGATCGACGGGCACTTCGACCAGATCGCGCTCGTTCATGCGTTGCTGCACGGCAAGCCCTTGCCAAAAGGCGCGTTCGTCGACGCGCAAAACCGCGTCTACAACGCGCTGCGTCATTTCGACGCCACCGACGCACCGAGCTTCGACGCCGACCTGCAGGAAGCCGCCTGCTGGATGCTGGTGCGTGCCTGCGACAACGCGCACCGGCTCGGGCTGACGGTCGCGGGCTTCGACGCGTTCGATGATTGGTTCTATACGCATGTGGTCGGCGTCTGACGACCTGCGCCAGCGGTCGGCCGTGCAAGCGGCCCTGGCCGAAGCCGGCCGGAATCTTCCCGCGTGCCGGGCGGGCGCTCGCCGATTCAGGCGACAATGACCTACGACAACGCTTTGACCTCGACCGCCCTATGAGCCTTCGCGAATTCTTCTTTCGTCGCGCAATGAAGCTCGTCACCAAGACGCCGGCACCCGATCGCATTCCCCTGTCGGCGCCCCGGATCTACGGTCGCAGGTTCTTCACGGCGACGATCAGCAATCTCGCCGTCGGCGACGTGCTGGTGCGCGAGGCGCGGCACGACGTGCTGGTGGCGGACGCGTGGGATGAGGCAACCGAACGCTACCAAACGCCGGTTCACCTCACCTATGCCGAGGCCAGCACCGGCGATGTCGCGCTGATTTCCTATCTGCGCCAGTACGAATTCCGATCGGACAACCCGACGCGCTTCGTGCTTGGGGTGTGGCTCCGCGGCTACCGCGTCCAGGCGTGCTGGGACGACTTCAGGCAGGGGCGGTATAACCGTCGCACCATCGAGCGGCGCCGACGCATGGACGTGCTGCGCACGCTGCTCGAGCATTCGATGAGCGAACCCAATACGCCGCTGGCTGCGTTCGGCGTGTTGCGGCACCAGCTCGGCGAGCGTTGGATCTTCCATCCGGCTCGGCAGGAGTTGCTCAATCAGACTGAGTTTACGTTACAGGCGTTCGCGGCCGACGGCCTCGCGCTCATTGCGAACAACGGGGGCGGATATCGTGCCGCGCCGCGCGCGATGACGGTGCTGGACGAGTACGACACCGAGGAACGCCGGCACCGCGACAATCGAACCATCCAGCGGTTCGTGGCCGTCTTCGGCGCGCTCGCGGTCGCCGCGGCGATTGTGCAGGCCGTGGCAAACGTCAAGCAGGCGTGGTTTTCGGACCGGCCCGTCACGCCGGACGTCGTGATCAAGTCGTCATGAAGAACCGTCCGTAGCAGCTGACGCTGCCCCCGCTGCGCACCTACAGCCGCACCGAGAACATCGCGCTGCGCACGTGAAAGGCCTGCCGATCGCGACGATCGCGCGGCTGTACTTCGACACCGACACCACCGATCCGCTCGACGTCGAGCGCCTGCTGCGCACGATGCGCGACGACCTGGTCGCGCGCGCTGCGGGAGGGCTCGTCAGTGCTCGTGTCGCACCTGCAGGCGTCGATCGCAAAGTATGGCGAGCCGCGCCTGATGCCCGTGTCGCTGCAGCTGATCGAGCAGGCGGCCGGCGCGTGGGCGGCCGCGACGCCGGCCGCGGTCCACTCTGTCGGCCGCGGGTTTCGGCCGCTGGTGGCCGAGCGGCTCGCCGGCGAATGCCTTGCTACGCTCGGCGCGCTGGTCGCGCGCTGCAAGGAGCACGGCAGCAGCTGGTGTCGATCGGTGCCGCGCATCGGTGTCGGCCGGGCCCGCGTGCCGGTCGCGTGGCTGCGCAGGCACGCCGACACGCTCGGGTGGCGGTCGCCGTCGACGCGATCGACCCGCTGGTGGCGGCGGACCCGGCCAGCGAGCCGCTGCGCAGCCAGCTGGTGCCTCTCGAGCGGCTCGCCGTCCCGCATCCGCTGTCCGGTGGGCACGGCGCGAATCGCGTGCCGGCGCTCCCGTACGTCGCCGCGCAGCATGATCTCGACGCGATCCGCGCGTACCTGAACCACTACGCGAGCCGGGGCGCCACGCAACGCGCATAGCGGCGCGAGCTAGAGCGGTTCCTGCGGTGGGCGATCGTCGAGCGCGGCATCGCGCTGTCGTCGCTGCGGGTCGAGGATTGCGGCGCGCACAACTGGCTGCGCCGGGCGGCCCGTCGCTCGAAAGTCAGCGCTACGCGGTGCGCACGATGCGCGCGGCGTTCGAGTGGCTGATTAGGGTGCACTACCTGGCCGGCAACCCGTAGACCGCCGTCACCGACCCGAAGCCCGTCAAGCGCGCACAAGCTGCAGATCGAGCGGGTGCTTCCGTTCGACTTGTGCGCTTCCACCCGCGCGAGCCTCGCTGCGTGGAGCGACGGGGCCAGGCCGGCCGCGCGGCCCGCGCTCCAGCTGCATCCGGCCGATGGCGAGATCCCGGCGACCCGGGAGTTACGCGTGATCGGCAAGGGCAACAAAGAGCGCTTCGTGCCGATCGGCGCCGCCGGGCTTGCCGCTGATTGCGCCGCTGGTGATCCGCCGACGCCGCGCGCGCGAAATTCGCAGCCGACGGCGTCGACGCGGCCAACACGCAGATGAGCCGCGCCGGCGGCTATTCGGTTCGCGGCGCGCGCGGGCTGGCGCGCATCATCCCCGAGGCAACCTACAAGCGTCGGCGCGAGCGGCTCACGCAGGACGAATCCGAGAAGACCGAACGGCTAGCGCGAATCGTCGCGACCGCGGCGTACGTGTGGGATGACGCAGACGCGGCCCGCCAGTTCCTGGCTGCACCGCACCCGGAGCTCGAGGGGCGTGCGCCGCTGGACGTCGCGCTCACCGAGCTCGGCGCGCGTCGCGTCGAGGAAGTGCTGTGGAAGCTCTTCTACGGGCTTCCGGCATGAAGTTGTACCGCATCGCCGACACGCGGCACACGATCTGGAGCGGCACCGGCGCGATGCTGATCGGCGGACGCTTCAACAGCCCGGGCCGTCCGGTCATTTACGCGGCGCTGACGTTCGCGGGCGCCATGCTCGAGGTGCTCGTCCACGCGCGTATCGGCAGGGTGCCAAAGACGCACGCATGCGTCGAGTCGACCGTGTCCGATGACGTGAGCATCGAACGACACACCGCCGAATCGTTGCCCGAAGGGTGGGACGCCCCGGCGCAGCAGATCGCCCGTCGATTCGGCGACGCATGGCTGACGGAAGCGCGCAGCGCGATCCTGGTAGTGCCGTCGGTCGTCGCGCGCGCGGAATACAACGCGCTGGTGAATCCCGCACACCCGGACGCCGTACGGATTGTAGTTGCGGAACCGCGGCCGGTCGTATGGGATGAACGACTGTTTGTCATGCGGGCGGGCGGCGCATCGTAACCCGGCTGCGTGGCACGCGCCGCGGCGCGACGCCGCGCGCGAAATTCGCGATCGGCGACGGCGACGCGGACGTCAGCGTTCGTGACGTTGACTGCAACCGTCCAATATCAATCAGACCCCACAAAAACTTCGCTAGTCGATATTATGTCAAGCAACAAACACCCGGATGCTCTGAGCCCTAGCCGGATCAAAGAATTGGAAGGCGCTGGCTACACCGTGTACATGGCGTACGACGGGGATCCCGCGCTCTATGCGTGGATGAACACGAAGTCAGGAGCATCGCAAACGGAGCACAAAAAGGTACAACCGCTCCGCCGCACGAAAGCACAGGCGTGGGCCGATTGCGATGCGTACGCCAGCCTGGACATGCCGACGAGTCCTCAGCCTGACTGGGAAGACGAGACGAAGTAACTAGCCAGCGTTCTTCATGATTCGGCGCGCCCGGGCGAAGGGTGCGGACGCTCCTTTGGTACCGGCCGCATCGGGTGCTCGCCAGCGCGCGCGGCGTCCTGCCGGTCGCGCAAGCGCCGATTGCGCGCGACCTTGCGGTCGAGCGCGGGCGACGTCGCCGGCGGATAGGTGTCGACGTAGAGCGCGACGAGCTCGCGCTCGCTGTAGAACGCCTCGGGATTTACTACGGCTCGGAACGCCTCGAGCGTCGGGACTTCCTGGCCGGCCGCGGCGCCGGCGTGCGCGTCGCGCGGCAAGCTGCCCGGTTTCAAGCGCAACAGGTGCGCCGCGTCGGTGTTACGCGCGCGCCGCACGGCAATCGTCAGCGTGTCGCGCAGCGTCGCCAGCGTGCGGCGCGTCACGCGCACGTCGGTGTCCGGCAAGCTATAGTGCGTGCAGGACCGGCTCGTCGAGCCCCTCCAGATACGCGCGGTACAGCGCGAAGTGGGCGGGCGTCAGGCGCAGCAGCGCGCGGGTTTGGGTCGCTCGCACGTCAGCGGCCTCGCGTGGGCGCCGGGCTCAGCCAGCGCGTCCGCCGCATCAGCTTGCCAACCGCCCAACTCGTGACGACCAGCGTGACAAAGCCCCCGATCAAGTGCGCGGCCACAATCTCGGGCGGATCTTGCGTGACGGGGGCGTGATAGATCTTCCACGCGACATCGCCGGCGACCCACATGACGCCACCTGCCAAACCAATGATCCACTGCGGGGCATGCTCGGCGAGGCGGCGCCACTGGCGGGGGAAAGCAAACACGGCCAATACCGCGATCGCGACGAGCGCGCCCACCATTGGCTCCGTGCCTGGGTACATCACCTTGCCAGCACCGAATCCCACCGTGCCGGCGACCATCAGTGCGGCCACCCATCCCGCTCGTCCAAGCGGTTCGATCGGCCGCCCGTTTTCGGTGACCAGCTTCACGTAGAACAGCTGCAGGACCACGATGCCCAGCAACGCGGCCCCGAAGCCGGTCATCGCATGCTCGAGCACCGACAGCGCGTCGTCATGGCCCAGTGCCTTGACCACCTTTGCGCGCATGCGGCGCGCCTCTGGATCGCCAAGCAACGCCGCGTGGCGCCAGCCATTGCCCTTGTGCTCCAAGACCGCAACGACCGCGAAAAACGCGATCGCCACAAGGATATGCCACACGGCGCGCAGGCAGCGCCGCCCTTCCGCGGTAGCCAACCATTGACGCAGACGACGGGCCAGGGAAATGCGAGGGTCGATCGTGCTCATCGCGGATCCTTAGTCGAAGGCATGCAACAGCGGGACCGCGTAGCGCCGTTCCGCGCTGGCGGCATGCTCAACGAGCTCGACGTTGCGCGTGTCGCGCAACTCGCGCTCGAGGCTGCCCGCGATGTAGCAGTTAAAGCGCAGCTGGATCCCGAGGCCCTCGCGCACGAACCCGAGCAGAAATGGGTAACCGCCGTCGTTGACTACCAGGAACGCGTCGATCTGCCGATCGGGCATCGCGTCGGCGTATCGCAAGGTCACGAAGAACCCCGCTTCGCGCAAAAACAGTTCGTGGGTGTAGCCGCGCTCGGCCGCGAGTAGTAGCGCCGCGTAGGCGGTGGGTACGGGGCGTCCGTCATCGGTGGCCGCTTCATGCATGGGGGGATCCTGATTGTTCGGGTTACGCGTCGGAACGCAGGTGCAGCGCGAGCGCCGCGCGCAGATTCGATTCGGTCTGCGCGAGCCGGCACTGCAGCGCGTGCTTCTGGTCGACGACGACGGCAAACGCTTCCTCGCTCGCCTCGAGCTCGTGCGCGGCATCGAGCAACGCCTGCTCGACGCCGGCCGGCAACATGCCGCGGTACTGCTGCACGCAATGGCGTAAGTGCGCGGGTGTCGGGGAGCGACATTCCGGCGGGACGTGCGCGCTCATGCGACACCATCGGCCGCCTGGACCATCGGAAGCGTAGCCGGAAGCGGCCCAGGGGCATCCGGACATTCGCGCTGCAATCGGGTCCGGAGGTCGGGAATCAGTTCGATCGCCCCTCCCGATCGGACGTAGGTTTGCTTCAACTCGTCGAACTCGCGCTGCAGGCGCTCGAAGCAATCGGTCGCCAGTACTGACGCCGGCACTCCGATGGCGGACCGAATCTGTGTGGCCAGTTCTCCGGCAAGCAGCCCGTAGAGGATTGCGCGTTGACGGTCCAACTCATACGCATCGGCAGCGTCGACCCATTCCTGCGCGGCCATGTCATAGGTCCACTTGTCGCTCTCCGCGAGTGATAACGGCAGTTCACGACACTGTGAGTAGATTTCGATCGGGAGAGCAGTCCACTCCTTCGCGAGCGACCCGTCGAAGGCCAGCGGAGTCCACTCAACCGGCTCGCTTACTGGCTCGTCGTCGTGGTCAGGATCATGGACCCGTATCGATTCCGCGATCAGTGCGGCGCGTGCATCGGCATAGCCGACTGCCTGTTTTGCGAACGCTTCGAGCATCAGCGCCGCGTCGAGCTGCGCGGGCGCGCGCTGCTCGGCGAGCCTTGCCTTCTCGTGCTCGCGGCTCCGATGCTGGCCGTACAACGTAGCGAGCGCGGTAATGGTTGCCCCAATGGCCGCGCTCGACGCGACGATGCCGTACCAGTTCACCGACGCTTGCGCGACGGCCGGAGCGACTCGGGATGCCGCGACCGCTACTTCAGATGCCACCATATCGAGTTTTTCCTTGTGTAAGCGATTCGCCGCTCGGTAATCGCGGGGCGCGTGA
Organism: Burkholderia ubonensis subsp. mesacidophila; assembly: GCF_002097715.1. Taxonomy (NCBI): domain Bacteria; kingdom Pseudomonadati; phylum Pseudomonadota; class Betaproteobacteria; order Burkholderiales; family Burkholderiaceae; genus Burkholderia; species Burkholderia ubonensis. The sequence goes on along the minus strand of NZ_CP020740.1, from coordinate 126,173 downwards.
GCTCAGGCGTTGGTCGCCGCCGATGTCGGCGGCGACAGCGTGCCGAGCAGGTGCTCGATCACATTCGGCAACTGGCGCGACAGCCGGACGCGCCAGTCCAACTCTCTGCGATACCAATCAAGTTTGCCCGGATCGAAGCTTCCGCCCACGGTGGGCTGACCCGAGGCGTTCAGCGGCACCCGGCTGAGAATCGTCATGATGCCGGCGTGGCTGAGGCTACTGTAGTGCTTCGCGACCGCAGCCAACTCGTCGAGACCGCTGTGATCGACCGCGAGTAGCTCAGCGTTCCAGGTCAGCTGCTGGATCGCGCGCTGCGCTTGGACGCGCGGATCGTCGACCATCACCAACGACCAGTACTCACCCAGCAGGTCGCCCTTCTTGCTGCGCGCGTCAAGCACCACTGCGCCATCGGCCGAACACAAGATCGACATCGCGACGCCTTCGATCGCCTGGCGCATCAGATTGCCGGCAGCCGTTCCCTTGCCGCCCAACAGCAGCTTGGTCGAGATCACAATGTCATCCAGCACGCCGAACATGAGCACATCCATCAGGCTACTGCGCTGGGTACGCAGCGCCGCGACCCGGGCATGCAGCGTCGGCAGCCGCTCAAAGCATTCGGCGAGGGTGCTCGCTAGGCGATCAAGCTCTGCACCCAGATGCTCGGCAAATTGCGCGCGCACCGCGCGGTCATCCTCGAGCAGCGCGCGGCGGACGAGTTCCGGAGTGCCGAGCTGGTCGACGGTCGACGACATGGCGGCTCCCAGTCACTGAGCTGACTTCCAGTAGAGATCGGGCGTTGCCAGCGTCACGGCCAGCGCCTCGGCGTCCGACAGGCCCTTGCGGACCTGATGGCCCTTTGTATCCTGTTCGCCGGCGAACACGAAGAAGTCGCGGGTTTCCGGGCCCTCTGACGTTTGACGCGTGAGCGGCTTGCGTTCATACGACGCCGTGATTGAAGGGACGTTGTCGAAGGGTTCGGGCCGGTAGGTGTAGACGACCGCGACGCCGGTGGCCGGGAATGCGTCGCCAGCGGGCAGCGGGCCGCCGACGCACAGGCACTCCTCGTTTTCGTGGGTGATGCTCGTCATGCTGATATTCCCCGTGAAGGTGTGGAGGCTCGCACAACGCGAACCGTGTTGATTGCCATGGAAATCGTAGCGCCGACCATCTGATCGACGCAGGGTCGTGCGCGGCGGCCGGCGAATCGATGGCCGTCCTGGCCCGCGGCCAAGGGTCTGACGAAAGTGTCGCCGAGAATCGCCAATCTGGCAAAAATCACTGATCTGAGAAGCCGAGCTAACAGATGTGGAATTTGCTGGCGGGAAAAAAGGAAGCATTTCTAGCACGGCCTCGACCCGGACCGCCACCCGGCCGTACCAGCGCCGGGTGCTACACTCGCCGCTCCGCTCCCACACGCCGAAACAAGATGAGCACCGCGCCTGTAGACCTGACGGAAACCCTGAACATCGAAGCGGCCTGGTTCGACCACGCGCCGGTCACGGTGGACCGTTCGGCCGTCGCGCCGGCCGACCAGCAAGGCTTCGACGTGGTCGACGACGAGACGATCACCCACCTCTGCGGCGCGCCGGGCGGGGCCACTATCAGAATGACGCGCGACCGCAACGCCTTGAAGTTTGATATCCGGCACGCCACCTATTTGGAAAGCGTCAACACGGTGAGTGTGCATCGCACACCGGCCTTCCGTTACCTGTATCTGGACTTCATCCACCTGAAACAGGATGCGCCGAGGGGCATGGGGGCGGCGATGCTGTGGCGAATGGTGCGCGCGTGCGACACGCTCGGGCTGGCCCAAATCCAGTGCCATGCGGCAGGAGGCATCAACATGCCCGCGCTGGCGAACGGCGACCGGGTGATGGGGTATTACGCGTGGCCGCGCTATGGCTTCGACGGACCGTTCATCGTCACGCAGGCGGATCAGGACATCGCCGACCTGTTCCCCTATTTCCCCGAAGGCCTGACCGATGGCTCGGTTTCCACGCTGTCGGAACTGTTCGAGACCAGCGGTGGCCCGCAATACTGGATGGTGGCGGGCGATGCGCGGGATCTCGCATTCGAGGTTGCCGCGTCCAGTCCGTCGGTGATAACGTTACACAGGTATCTGAACGAAAAGGAGTTTTTTGCATGAGCAACCCTGACCGCGAATTCCCGCAAGGCCGGCAGGGTGCCCGACGCGTGCGTGCCGGCTCGGGCCGGCGGTCTGCGTCGAAGGCGCTCAAAGGCCTGAAGGTGCTGAAGGACCCGAAAACGCAAAAGGCTGCGGCCCATTCCGGTCTGCTGGAGGCTCCGGTGCCGTCTGGTGCGATCCGGAAGGCCCGCTTTTACCTGCGTTACATCCAGCGACGGGAGAAGCGGACGGACGAGCGCCTGACCAACCTTGAGCGCGAGCTGTCGCTGATGAACAAGTTCGGCTCGCTCACGTTTGGGACGATCGGCGAGGGCGTGCCGCGTCCCGATGTGGTGACTGCCGCGATACTGCGCGATCCGCGCGAGCCGCTAACAGGGGACCATGTCGCGCGCAATGACTCGCTGGGGTTTGTGGCGATCGAGCGTCGTCAGCCCCCACGGCGACGCACGCTCAGCGGACCGCTCGATCCGTCCCGGATGACCCTAGAGTTCACCGATCCTGACGAGCAGGCCGAACAGGGCCGGGAAGAAATCCATACCCGTCTGGGCGTGCGCCCGCGCACGCGACCGTGACGATCCAGCACCCGCGCCGGCGGCGTACCGCCCCATCCTGAACCTGACGGCCCGTGCAGAAACTGCGCGGGCCGTCTGCATTTTGATCCGCGCGCGCGAAGGCCCGCGAGAGGATCTGCACGAACTCCTGAGCTGGTATGCGGGACATCTCCGCAGGCCGGGAAGCGCGCGAGCTGCTCGCAGTAAGTCACGATGGCGCCGACAATAGTCTGAATTGTCTGCGGCAGTGCGCCACGGACCCGCGGCGGCGATCGCGTCCTCGGACTCGGCCAGGGGTCGCGCCGATCTTGCCGCCATGGATTGGCCACGAACCCAGACCTGGCAAGGTTCAACGTCCGGCACCCGCGTGCGACAGGGAGCTAGGGAGCAGCGAGCGCTCCATCAACACAACATTAGTTGAAATTTGGACACAACTTTCGTTGTGTGAGCGGCGAATTCCAATATTGTTATCTGACCCCATATAATTATAGCCGTGATAATTCGTATTATCACGGTTACGCTTAGTGGCCTTAAATAGGGGTATGGCACTTTGCGCCTTGCCGGTTAAGGGGTCACCGACCCAATCCACCTGTCCATCGAGGTGTTTATGCCGTCTGCGCACCGGGCGCCGCCCGTCGATGTTCGCCAGTTGCTCCGTGCCGCTGCCGCCAGCCTGTGGGCCACGTTCGCCGACAGTGCCGCGCACGCACGCCCCGACCACAAGGGCGGCCCGCGCGAAGCGCGCGTGCGGCAGTTCCTGCGCGAGCGCCTGCCCCCGAAATGGGGCGTCACGCGCGGCCACGTGTACTATGCGGGCGACGCGACCACGCCCGAATTCGACGTGATCGTCTATGACGCGTTGAACTGCCCGGCGCTGCCGCTGGACATCGGCGACGACACCCGACGCCTCGTGCCGCTCGAGGCCACGCTCGGTGTGATCGAGGTCAAGTCGACGCTCGACGATCGCACGCTCGCGGCGGCGACCGCCAAGCTGGCCCAGTTCGATACCCTGCTGGAGCACGGCTTAACCGACAGCGGCTACCGCCCGTTCCGGCATGTGTTTGCATACCGAGTGGATCGGGACTGCGATTTCGACGGCTGGCTAACTCCGGCACTGTCCCTGACACGCTACGCTGGCGCGGGGTGCCAACCCGACGGCGTGTTCGTGCTGGACGACCATTTCTCGGTGCTGGTGAAGGGACACGGCTACGCGCACGTGTTCGGCCTCCACCGCGGCCAGACGCCCGACGAGGTCAAATGGACTGACCTCGAGCGCGAAGAAGAGCGTCTGGATTTCCAGTTCGAAGACGCCTGGTGCAACGACTATTTCTCGACGTCCGCGGTCGATGGTCTGGTGCTGCTGGCATTCCTGACCTTCGTGATTCAACGCGCCAGCCACTACCAGCCTTCCGACGTCAACTACGCGGACCTGTTCTGTCGCTGGGGTGGCTCAACACTGGGCGGGATGACCGATTTCCGCAGTCCGCCAGATCCGGATCTTTCGCCCGTGCCGATGCCGGAGGCCTGAACGTGACGAATCGGCCGCGCGGCCCAGACGCCTACGCGCTTCTAATCCGACGGCGCAGCGCGGCATGGGCACTCCGCGAACTCAAGACCTCGACCGGCTATCGGCCCGTCGATCGCGCGGCGCTCGCGTGATGTCCGCGCCGCTCCGTGCCGGCTTACAGGTCGATACCGTCCCGCCCGGTGTTCCTCCACGCCCACACGTCCGACTGGACCCGGTATTGGGCAGCTCAAGGACGGCAGGTAACGCCGATCGCAGCGCCGGGCGGCTGGCTCGGCAGGCTGCGCCGGCACTTCCGCGGACTGCGACGCGACGGGAGGGGCCTGGACTGGCAGCCGGTGTCGCGCGAGCTCGCGGCGGCGCCGGCGGACACGGGCTGGCTGCGCGCGCAGCACCGTGCACGGCGTTATACGGGGCGGCCAGCATGATGCGCATGCCGGCCCGCCCGTCGGCTGCGCGCGGCCGCGAAGAAACGTTGCTCGAGCAGGCATTGTCGCGCGCGATCTCATTCGCGCGGTAGCACCGAAAACTTCGCTATACGTTTTCAGCCCATCGACGCGTGCACGGCACCCGCGCAGGCGATCTGGGTCGGCCAGCGGTCGATTCGCTGGTCCACGTCAACCCTTCGCATGGAAACGAAAATGCAAGACCCGAAGCACACCCCCAATCGCCCCCAGGCGCCGCGCGACCCCTCCGAGTTCCCGGCCTACACCGCTGCCCTGTTCGCGGCGCGACTGACTCGCCCGATTGCGCCCATCAAGGCCAAGATACGCCTCGCCGCGGAGTGCTCCCGCACCGCCATCCTCGACCGGCCCGTGGCCGTCGACCAGGACCTGCGCGAAGTGATTTCGCTGCTGGAGCACGGCGAGTACCAAGCTGGGTATTTCGACGTGCCGCTGACGTCGATTGTCGCGCTCTCGCACAAGAATTTCGCGACCGGCGCGACGACCTGGCGCGAGCTGTTCGACGGCTTGCAGTGCAGCGACTGGGACGAACGTGCACTGACCTACTTCGAGTCCGAGATTGGCGCGACGCTCTTTCCGTCCGCGACCGCGCGCCGCACGCTCGACCTCAGTGCGTACGGCGGCGCCGTGCATTGCTCGAACGGGAATCACCGCTTGGTTGCGGCCGTGGTCTGGCTGGCTGCTCGCTTCGGAGACACGGCAGTGCTGCGCAAGGTACGCGTGGGATATACAACAACGCATCGGCCGGCCGTCGCGCTGATTGCGAATGCAGTACGCAACGGCAAGCGCGTCGACATCGCGTCCGTAGGAGCAGGCACGCTGATTCGCGTGAGCGGCCCGCACACCGCGGATTTCTGGCTCAAGACGACCGACAACCTGCGGCCTTACCCGGTCCGCCGGGGGCTCGCCGAGTGGTACCGGCGTCGCAAGAATCCCGCGCACGACGAAGAATTCGGTCTGCGCTGGCTGGCCGTCCCCCCTTTCCTCGCCGTCGCGCTGGCCGACGACGACTGGCTGCGCGAGCAACTCGACCGACCACGCTACACCAACCAACCCGCTTTCTGAGGAGCCGCCATGTCCAATCGGCCGCAGACCGTCGCGCACCAGCGCACCTACACTCGCAAGGAGTTCACCGCGCTGCGGGCCTATGTCCAGCACGTCGCGGCGGCGACTATCGGCCGCCTGTACCTGGGCGAGGACGAGAGCGGTGTCCCACTTACGGCCGCGGCCGTCGAGCGACGGATGCGCGACATGCAGGCTGATTTGGTCGCGCTCGCGCTCGAGCACGGCTCGCCCGTGCTGGCCGAGCACCTGAAGGCCTCTACGAAGAAGCACGGCAGCGCCAAGCTCGCTGCCGTCTCACCGAAGATGGTCGAGCAGGCGGCGCAGCTCGCGGTGTGGTTCCGGCCGCTGGTCGCCGTGCGCCTGAAGTCGCAGCACATCGCGACGCTCGCGGAACTCGTGGCGTTTTGCAACGCGCGCGGCGGCACCTGGTGGCGGGCCGTGCCGCGCATCGGCGCCGGCCGCGCCCGTCACATCGTCGCGTGGCTGCGACAGCACGAAGCGACGATCGGCCTGCGGGTCGACGCCGACGTCGACATCTGCGATCCGCTCACGGCCCCGGACAACCAGATCATCGAGGTCGGCGGCCGGGCCAACGTGCTCGCGCCGCTCGAACGGATGGCCGTCGCCCATCCATTGTCCGGCAGCACCGGCGAGAACCGGGCCACCCTCTTCCCCTATGTTCAGGCACCGAACGAGTAGCGGTTAGTCGGCACCGTCGGATACCGCAGAAACCCTCAGACCTTCGAGGTGCTCGTAGTGGCGGAGAACCCGGGCATCAAAGCGAGCAACGCCCTCCGACAAGTCGAGCAGCTCGCGATCATACAAACCATGGAGGTCTCGGCGAAGCAGGATTCCGTCGCTCGCCTGATTGTGGCCATCCCGCCAAATACGGCCATGCCGGTGCGCCGCCTCCAATGCCTCAGGAACGTCACACCCTGATACGGCACATTTGCCACCATAGGCGACGAAAACTGCGCGACGAAACGCGGATTGTTGCGGCCTAACTTCGACACTCATGAAGCGCGCGATACTTTCCGCATTTTCGCGCGCGAGGTCCTCGCCGGTACTGTCCGGAGGCGAAGTCACGTGGTCGTCGCTCGCGGCGTCGGAGCCGCTCGCCGCGATAGCCGCACCTGGGACCGACCAGTACGCGTAACAGCGCGTGCGCTCCGCCTCGTCGTCTTCGATACCGAAGACATCCTTGAAGCCTTTCGAGCAGCGCCCGGTCTCCTTATCGACGACCAATGCCGTGATCACCGGCTCGCCTGCCGCGACGCACGCCTGACCAAGCTGCTTCAGGCTCGTGAAGAGCGTGCCGTACCAGAGATCGAATCGACGCATCAGCTCCGCGTATTGCACGGGCGCGCGATTCCGCGCGACGCCAATGAGCCACTCGCGCATAAGCGGCAACTTTTCACGAACGGTCGCCGACGACAGGCCGGACTCCATTTGCGCGTCAACCGGGAACAGCCCTTCGCCCGCGGCGCTCCGGTGCGTCGCCGTGTCGATCCTAAACTCAACCGGTGTCAGCACACGCGAGTACCGCGCGTAAAACGTCCCGCTTTCGTCAATTTGGAGCTCGTCAATCGCGAAGAGATCTCCCCGGTACGACTTGATCGTCCGATCAGGCAGCGTTGGATCGACCGCAGCGGCAATTACGGTATACGCGGCGATGCCGCCTTGCCAGATTGCCTTGAGCTGCTGAACTCGCTCGTCCAGACCTGCGGACACGCTTTCCATCAAGGGGGATGAACAAGGTAAGCGCAATTTCCTATCATAAGCCCCGAAGTTATGAAAATTCGTGCGCTTATTCGTGAATCGACATAAACGAGCTATCGCTTGAGGTCGCGTGCGGCGAACGCCTGATCGAACTGGCGGGCTCGCTGCACTTCGTCGCTGTGCAGATAGGTTGACGTCGTCGAGATCGACGAATGGCGCAGATTGTCACGCACCATGATTAGCTCGGCGCCTCGGGCCAGCGCATGTGACGCGTGCGTGTGCCGCATCCAGTGCGGGCTTGCGCGGCGCAACTTCTCGGCTGTCGCGGGCCGCTCGTCCTGGATCGCATCTGCGACCAGTACGAAGAACCGCCTAAGCACGCGCCAAAGCCTTGTGCTTTCGATGTGCGCGCCGTCCCCCTCGAGACTCGCGACGAGCGGCGTCGCCGGATTCCAGCGCGCGGGCGTGACCGGCAGGCCCCGCTGCACGAGAAACTGGTCGAGTGCCGTCCGCGCAAGCGGTGGCAATGCCACCTTGCCGTGCTTGCCACCCTTGCCGAGCACGTGCAGCCAGTGATCACCTTGCTCGTCCCGGCGAATGTCGGCAAGCGTCGCGCCGACCAGTTCGCTCGCGCGCAGGCCGGTCGCATAGCCGAAGTCGAGCAGAAACCGCAAGCGCTGGGCGGCCAGCACGCTCCAGCCATAAGACCATTCGAGGCCATCGGCTAGCGTGCGGATCAGCAACCACTCGCCCTCCGAGAAGCCCCGCGACACGTCCAATCCCGCGCGTGGTGCATGGCTCTTGACCTTGACGCCGGCGAATGGATTCGCGAGCACGTAGCGCTGCTCGACCAGCCAGCGAAACAGCGCTGACAGGACGTTCAGTGCGTATGCTGCTGATCGGGCAGAGAGCGCGCCGGTGAACGGCCGCCATTCGATACTGTGCCGAGGGCGCGACGGCCCGACCCAACGCTCGCGCGGTGTGGCCCGGCGCAGAAATGTCCGGTACGCGATCGCATCGTCAGTGGTGAGCGACGACAGCGCGCGGCCGCGCTCGACGATCGCCCACAGGATCAGGCGCTCAGCTTCTTTACGGTAGGAGCGTTGCGTGGCGGCCGATTCGTGCAGTGACAGCCAAGATTGGATCGCCTCGTAATCGTTGGACGCATTCAGCAGGCAGGCGGCCTGCGGTGCGCGGAACTGCCCGCGCGAGCCATCGACTTCGTGCGGCACGCGCAACTTCTCCCACGGCACGATGTCGCCGGCCGGCGCTGCGACGATCAACGCCCGCGCCCGTTCGGTCAGCGCCGGATGGGCAGCAAAAAACGCCTCCACGCGGCGTGCGCCAGTGACGCCGAGTCCGGCGATCGCTGTCCACCAGCGGCGCCGGCGCGGAATCCGCACGGTCAGATCGGCGAGCGTCCGGATGCCATGCGCCCGCAGGGCGGCCACAGCGCGCGGCGGCAACCACCGGTCGATCTCGTCGGCAATGCGCGGCGCCGGTGCTGGCAGATAGCGCAAAGTTTCGATCGCGCGCACAGCGGTGTCGGCCGACGTGGGGCTCCTTTCGCGGAATACCTCCGCCAGATCGTTTCGATGGCGGCTTGCCGCGTATGCGACCAATGCACGCCGGATGCGACCGAGCACGCTGCGCGCGGATGCCCCTAGCGCCTTGCGGTCGCCCAGATAGCGTGCGACGGCCGCTCGCGCGTCGAGCCCGGCGTACCAGGCGCGCAGCGCGGCCAGTTCGGCGTCGTCGGGAAACGTGACGGGTTCGGTCTCGCGCGTTTTCATGGTCGCCAGTTTAGATCAAAAACAGTGACAGGCAGATAATAGTATTTATCAGTCTAGCCCGTATTCCGTGCACCCCAAACCGTGCCCAGAGCAGCCCGGTCTCGCTCTCCGGTCAGCTCGTGAGGCATGACCTACGGGGCGGCAGCAGACGTTAAGGGTTATTCGATGCCTGCCCTCATTCGCGTGACTATGAGCGCGCGACGACGCGTGCGGGCAGGCATCGAATAACCCTTAACGCAGGCAGAAGAAAATAGGTTTACCATTGGCTTTTGTGGCTTCTCGCGCTGCTGCAACCCGAGGTCTTCATGCAACGAACAGTCGCATATCGCGGATTCGAGATTCACATTGATCTGCTTTCCACATCGGCGGATATGTTCGATGTCTGGTTTCGCATCAAAGGACCCATCAAGCCTCCTGGTGTGGCAGCGCTCGGCGAGCGCATCAAAATCCGGGGTGGTCCGTTTTCCGAACGCTGGGCCTACCTTGTTGCGGAGATCGCCGGCCAGGCCGCTGTCGATGTAATCCTCGGGCCCGCTGAGTAGACACGCACTACGGGACGCATCCGTTCGATTTCACGCTGAGTGCTACGATGATTCAATACACGCGGAAATCATCATGGACGATTTCACATTCAGTACCAAAACACACTTTGCACGCATTCGTGTGATGGAATCGTCGCGTGGTTTGTACCGAGGCTATGTGTATGTGCGTCGCAGCAGCGAGGGACCGAACGATGATCCCCCCTATCAGACCGATACCGATCGGGAGCTGTACCGTCTCGCGCTCGAAGACGCCAAGATCCTCGCTCAACGCCTGCTTCGCGAGTTCGAGGTTTGAGCCGATGACGCTTCGCGTGGGCGGGTCGTCTTAGGTGAGGCCGCAGCTACTGCCGGAGTGACGTATGTCGGGTCAGCCATCTCGGAGCAAAAATCATCTGCTCGCAGCATTGCCTGCAGAAGATCTGGCGCGTATTTCTCCGCGGCTTGTGTTGGTCGACATGCCGTTGGGAAAGGTGCTGTACGAGTCGGGTGGTGCGCTCAGCCACGTCTATTTTCCGACGACATCCATCGTGTCGCTGTTGTACGTGATGGAAGACGGTTCGTCAGCCGAAATTGCCATCGTCGGCAACGACGGGTTGATCGGCATCGCGCTTTTCATGGGGGGCGAAACAACGCCGAGCCGTGCGATCGTCCAAAGCGCAGGACACGCTTACCGACTCGATGCACGCATCCTGAAAGACGAGTTCCGTCGAGGCGGTTCGATGCAGCGGCTGTTGCTACGAAACACTCAGGCGCTCATCACTCAGATGGCGCAGACGGCCGTATGCAATCGGCATCACTCGATCGACCAGCAGCTCTGTCGATGGCTCCTACTCAGCCTTGATCGCCTGCCGTCGAGCGAACTGAAAATGACGCAGGAGCTGATCGCCAACATGCTCGGTGTCCGACGTTCAGGCGTGACGGAAGCTGCGCTGAAACTTCAGGATGCCGGGTTGATCCGGTACAACTATGGGCACATCGAGGTATTGGATCGCTCCGGGCTTGAGAAGCGCGTGTGCGAATGCTACGGCGTGGTTAGGCGAGAATTCGACCGCCTGCTCCCTGATTTGAAACGCCTTTAGAACCGGCACCGAGGCCAGACTCGCATCCATGCCATCCGGTCCGTACGGCAGCGTACCGACTGCCGAAGCCCGCAGGCGCATGGTGGGACATGACGCAAAGACTGCAGATCGACCGCAGACTTTCATCGAGATTGAAACGCCGTGATCGAAGTGGGCCATCGCGATCCGTATCGCTTGCGCAGCTTTATCTCGACTCGAGCGGCGCGAGCTAATCAATGACGAAACGCGGGTTTTGGAGGGAGCATATTGATGAACGATTACCCGAAACGGGAAAAAAATGCGAAGGACGGCCAACAGGAACAGGTGGAAGCACGCGCGACCGACGATGGAATGCCCGTTGTTCACCCGGAGTGGCAGAGACGCCATGCCCGTTCGTGGAAAGCCGTCACACCCAAGCAACGTATTGCCGATGCCAGGAAACGTCTGGGCATGGGTTATCTGCCGAAGCTATAACGTAGGCGTAGCAAAACTCCTCGATCTCAAACAGAACGTGGAGCCGCCCCAGCAAGGCGGAACTCGAAGCCGGCCAAGCGCCGGCTTTTTGTTTGGCACGTCGCTCGTTACGACAATCGGCGCATGCAAGACTCTCCAGCATCAGTGAAGGGACGCAACCCGGGCAGATGAGATGAATCCGCAGAGTCGCGTTCGGTAGCTACGCCAAGACAAGTTCGCGGCACGAGGACTCCAACGCTGGTACGCCAATTCCTTCCGTACACTCGGCCACCAACGCTTCGCGGCTCATATGGCGCGATTTCGCCACTGAGTCGATTTTTTCCACGAGCTGCTTAGGGAGGCATAGCAAGACCAGCACCGAACACGACGTCGGCCGGGCAATATCGATGAACCTCCAGATTCCCTCGCCGTCGTCGATGCACGACGCCTGCAATGCCGCCATGTCCGTTGTAGGGGAAGGGATGAGGCGCGCGCATTGGTCATACAGTGCATTGACCCGGTCGTTTGCGGCCTTTGCCAACTCGCTGTACGAGTTGCCCTCCACGTGCGCGCCGGGAAAATCCGGCAACCACCCGTGATAGCGTGAGCCTTCCTGTCGGGTGATAAAAATGGGGTATTCCATGGTCAGCTCCGGGATTCCTGCGTGACGTGGATCATTATTCGTCCCGGGGCTGGGCGAGTCGGTACGCTAGAGAACTATCTCCAGTGATTCGCCCTCGTGCAGGTACGTCACCGTACAGAATTGCATCGCAATCCGGCGCACGTTCAGGACAAGCGCCCAATCCGCTGATGCCAGGGCGCCAGAGGCAACCGGGCGAACATATGTCGTGCTTCGTAACCCTTGCCGGAAGTCGGCATCACTGAATGGAGCGCCACCATGAACCCCCTCACACTATTTCTTTCCACTGCCTTTTTGTTGGCGGGGCTGGCCGTCGGCACCTTGGTCAATCCGTATCTCGCGTTACCCTTCTTCATCGTCGCCGTCCTTATCGCACTCTCCGTGAAAGTGGCCAATGTCTGGGAGAAGTTCGTAATCCTGCGCGTCGGGAAACTGCAGAGCGTCAAGGGAGCTGGTTTTTTTATGATTATCCCGATACTGGACAACGTTGTCGCGGTGATCGACGAGCGTATTCAAACGACTGCGTTCAACGCACAGGAGGCGCTTACCAGGGATACAGTGCCGGTCAACGTCGACGCCATCATTTTCTGGCACGTACACGACGCTCAGAAAGCGGCACTCGCCATCACTGATTACCGGCAGGCCATCGATCGCGTCGCGCAAACCTCGCTGCGGGAGATGATTGGTTCATCGATGCTGGCCACGCTGCTCTCTGATCGAAAAGCTGCCGATGCACACCTCGCAGACGAGATCGGCAGGAAAACCGCAGATTGGGGTATCACGGTACGGTCCGTGGAAACCCGGGACGTGGCGATCCCCGTCGCGCTGCAGGATTCGATGTCACGGCAGGCGCAAGCCGAACGCGAGAAGCAGGCGCGCGTGATACTCGGTTCCGCGGAGGCCGAGGTGGCGGCGAAATTCGTCGAAGCCTCGCGGGTCTACGAAAATCATCCGGCCGCACTTCAATTGCGGGCAATGAACATCATCTATGAAACGACAAAGGAGCGCGGGGCCACGATCCTGATTCCGAGTTCGATGGTGGACAGCTTGAACCCGGTTCTGGCGTTGGCAATTGCCGGGCATGACGTGACGGAGTCGACATCGCCGCTGACGCTCAAGACAGCGGCATAGCCACGCGGATAGTGCGCGTCGCTCGCGGCATTCGATGCGAATCGGAAGGCGAACTCGCCGCCACGGCGAAGCCCGCGCGATACGAAGGTGACTCGGAGTGCGACCGGTATGTCGGCATTTCTCCTGAACGGTGAGCTGAGACTGTCCTGGTGGCAGCTTGCCTAGGTCGTGCTCGCGCTCACGCATGTCACCATCATCAGCGTGACGGTGTACCTGCACCGCTGTCAGGCGCACCGGGCGCTGGATTTGCACCCGGGCGTCAGCCACTTCTTCCGGTTCTGGCTGTGGTTGACGCCCGGTATGCTGACCACGCAGTGGGTCGCGGTGCGTCGCAAGCACACGCCAGGGACGAGACCGCGGAAGATCCGCACAGCCCGCGGATCCGGGGCTTCGCGACCGTACAGCTCCGCGGCGCGGAGCTGTACCGAGCCGAAGCGCGGAACGAGGAAACGCTACGCAGATATGGGTTGGGCACGTCGGACGACAGAGTGGTGTCGAGGCGATCGCCGATTTTTTGATACGCCTGCGCCGGTATACCTGATCCCGGAACGTCCGCGACGCGCCACGCGGGATCGGCGTGCAACAACCCGAGGGGCGAGCGCCCCGATGGGCAGTTCAAACTCCTCCACTTGTGGGCGGCTAAATTCCCCCAGGCAGGACGATCGGATTATGCGTCGGATTCCTCAGTGACGGCAAGCCTGGTGGCAGCTTCCCGGAGGCGATAGCTCTTGCCTTCAAACTCGAGGAGTCTGGAGCGATGCAGTAGACGGTCAAGGATCGTCGAGGCCATGGTGTTGTCGCGAAGGTAGCGCCCCCAGTCCTGGACGATGCGGTTGGACGTGACGAGGATACTGCGTCGCAGCTTGTAGCGTTGATGGACCAAGGTCTGCAGCAGTTCGGCTGCGGCATCGGGAATGCGTTTGGCGAGGAACAGATCGTCAAGCACGAGGAGTTCGGGTTCGACGAGAGCCTTGAGCAGGCGGTCCTGATCGGCACGCGTTTCCACGGCATAGCCGGCAAACACGGTATCGGATTCGACGTAGCGCACCTTTATTCCCTGCAGGGTGGCGTTGTAGGCGACGGCCTTGGCGATGTGGCTTTTGCCGGTGCCGGTTTTGCCGATCAGCAGTGCGTTGTCGCTGTCGGCGATGAACTTCAGGGTGTGTAGCTCGAAGCAGGCCCCACGAGGTACTTTTGGATTGAAGGACCAGTCGAAGTCGGCCAGGGTTTTGCGCTCGTCCAGGCCGGATTGCTGGTAACGTCTTTCGAGTAGCCGGGACTGCCGGCGATCAAGTTCGTCCTGCAGAATCATGGAGAAGGTTTCAAGGAAGGGCTGCTGGCTGGTCTGGGCTTGCAGCACCCGGGTTTCCAGCGTGGCGCTGATGCCGGACAGGCGCAGTTCGCGCAGGGCGCGGTCGATTTCTGCAAAGCTCATGCTCAAAGGAGATCTCCTGTGGTGGATGGCATGTCGGCGCTGTGTTTGGCGCCGAGGGTGAACAGGTCGGCATAGTCGTCGCCGTCCCGGATGAGGTGATGTTCCTGAGTCAAGGGCAGTTCGCCCTGAACGGGCGCGTCCAGCTCAGCCAGCGCCTGCTCCAGCAGACGCTCGGTGAGCGCCTTGACCTGTTTGTAGCCCGGTACGCCTTCTCTCATGACGATCTCGCAGGCTGCTTCGATCAGACGGCGGGGGTAGCGCCGAATCAGGCCGACGATGCCCCAGAGCTTGCGTTGACCGACTCGCCCTTCGGTGTCGAACAGATGCTGGCAGAGGCGCTCGGCCGATGGCCCGATTGCCTTGGCCTGCGAGAGGATGCGACGTGTTTCCCGGGAGGGATTGAACGGTCGCTCGTCCTGCGGCAGTACCACCGCCCGGCCTGTCGGCCAGAATGTGGGTGCGCAGCAATGCCTGTGTCTGGAGGTTGCGGATTTCCAGACGACGGGCAAATTTACGCACCAGTACCTGGCTGCCAATGAGAGCCGGTCGGGCTGCGTAGCTGCTGTGCTCCACCCGTACGCACGTGTCGTCGCAGACCGTGTAGAGCTTGTCGGTGAAGTATTCGAAATTGCGCGTCGGCAAGGCACGCAGATGGGGCGCTCTTCCTCGAACATCGCCTGAACCTGGCGACGGGTGCTGCCGTGAATTCTTCTGGCCGCCCAGTTCGATTCCCATTGCTCAAGGAAGGCGTTTTGTTCCTCGATCGATTCGAACCGGCGTCCCTTCAGAGCCGTGCCCTGGGTGTGCTGGATCGCGTTCTCGACGGTGCCCTTGCGATTCGGGTCCCGTACGCGAGCGGGGTCCGCCACCACGCCGTAGTGAGCAAGCATGGCGGCATACACCGGATTGAGCTCCGGCTCGTACAGGTCCGGTTTGACAACGCCCTCCTTCAGATTGTCGAGGACAACGTATTGCGTTACGCCACCAAAGTGGCGCCAGGCCTGCTCGTGCAGCTCGGCCCAGACCTGTTTGCTGGACTTCCACACGACCCGGCGGAAGCTGCGCCGTGAGTAGCGAAGCGTCATCACGAACAGCCGCGGCTTTCGGTAGCGGTTTGTGCCCGGCACCCTGGTCAGGGCACCCTCACCATAGTCAACTTGCGCTTCTTCGCCGGGCAGGAAATCCAGCCGGTCAAACTGGGCCGGTTCATGCTGGCGCAATGTCCGGACGAACCGCTTGACGCTGTCGTAACCGGCGGCGAAACCAAAACGGTCCACCAGATCCTGGTAGATGGCCATGGCATTGCGTCGAAGCCGTAACTGGGCCTCTATGAACTCGCGGTGTGGCTCGCAGACCGATGGCTGGCTGCCCTTTGCCGGTGGGCAGGGTGGGGGAATTTGCAGCTCGGGGCCGGTGGGCACCGTGGGGGAATTTGCCTGCGCCGCCGCGAATTGCTCCTGGTACTTACGGATCGTCTTCCGGTCAACGCCCGTAATCCGGGCAATCTCCCGCTGACGTTTGCCTGCGGCCACAAGCGTGGCTATGGTTGTTTGCAGATGCGGCTTCAAGACATTCACTCCAACAACCCCTCTTATTCATTCGAGGGGTGCAAGGTAACGTCCTGCCAGACCGCGCTAGCATCATGCTTCGCGTGTCTCTAGGTGGAGGATTTTGAGGTGCCCACAGGTGGGGGAATTTGCCCGCCCATCGGGGAGCGCCACCCTCTGGCGGCATCGCGAGCAACGCTGTACCACTACTTCACCCGACGGTCGGAATCGGAATAGCGCCACTTGCTCACATTGGAATTGATGCCGGCATAGTCGCGAGAACGCTTTTCGGCCCGTTCGATATCGGCTCGGGCCAGATCGTCGCGCTCCTTTTCTCGGGTCGCCTGATCGCGTCGATCAGGTAATGTGCTTGGATAGTATTTCATAGATCCTCCGAAGTGAGGTGTGCTCGTGTAGCGAGGGGCCGCATCGACTCGCTGCAGCACACTCTCAAGCAGGCTCAATTGAACGCCCACGGCCTTCGAGGTAACCCGCGTCAGGTTGATGTCGATAAACATCCAGATCCCTTCCCCGTCGTCCACGTCGAGCGCATGCAATTCCGATGTACTGCAGGTGGGGGCGGGTATGAGTTGCTCGCTGCGGTCGTACATCAACTCGACCATCTCTTGCGCGTTGCGCTTCAGTTCGTCCAACGAATTGCCGCGCGCATCGGCGCGGGGAAAATCGGGAAAACTGGCGCGAAAACCGGTGTCGCCATCGCGGTGGACGTAAAGTGGATATTCCATGACCTACTCCCCTCGAGCGGTCGACTGACTGGCATTCGGCGTGTCAGAGTTCGGTCGCCTGAACCTTGCCGTCTATGATGTCTTTGCCGTATTGCATCGCGAGGTCGACGGCGTCGTCCTCGTTGGTGGGACTTGCTGTACCGAATAACGTTGAATAGCGCCCGGCCTTGACCCCGGCGGCCGGAATGGGGTCAATTCTCACGATGCACGAGAACTGCCTTGGACCTTTGGCATACGGATCGCGATGCAGCGGGAATTCCTGGCGCGGGTATGCGCTGAGTGCGTACCCTCTGTATTCGATGGTCGGGATGGACATGATGACGTGCTCCTTAAGCGGTGCTGACCGTCATCGAACAGTGTTTATCCGGATGCGAAAAAGGGCGGTCAGGTACATCTGGATCATTTCACAATGCGCTCAATGCCATTGCAAAGCAACTATATTTTGACGGCACAAAATGGGGAAAGCCGGCGTCTTGCCGGCTTCCCACTAGGCGGCGAGACCGCCCAACGACCCGCTCGTGCAGGGCGTCGTTTTCGTGCTTGCGCGCAAGCCGCGCATCGCTATCGGCTATGCGATGTCCGGTACTGGGTTGCCGGGCGTGCGCGCACCGGCCGCATGCTTGATGGCTTCCTGCATCATTCCCTGGGACCGCATCATCCCGCCGATTGCAGACTGCATCGCGGTGTAGGCGGCGTCAGAACCAAAGGGCGCGGTCTGCCCAAGATTCGCTGCCAACTGCTTGCAGATGACGTTGTACTGGTTATGCAGGTCCTCGCCCGCCTGTGTCACGGCTGCCAAGAACTGCGAATCGATCTGTTGGACCTGCTCCGCATACGCCAGGGCGCGCTCGAAAAATTGCTGCGGCAGGCCGACCGCACCAGTGGATGACGGTAATCCAGATGGCAACGATGACAAGGCGGATTGTCCCCCGTCCAGCATCCCCTTTATGGCCGCGAGATTGAGTTCCGTCAGCTTCCGCAGACGCTCGAACCCTTCATTCTGCAAACGAAAAATTGCCGGTAAAGTACGCAGGCCGAAGTCGGCGGATTGTTCAACGGCGGTGGTGTTCATTGTATGCTCCCGAATCGACCCGGCACGTGCGTCCAAGGGATTTCGGAGGCGAGTGTTTCGCTAAAGATCAGCAGGTCGGAGCGACTAGCACTGCCAATGCTGCGTCGCAACAAAACCCACTGTATACCTTTCCTGGCGGATGTACAGCGATTCCGGAAAGCGGACCCCGCCGGGCCGAACCCACAGACCGTCGCGGTTCGGTCATATCGTTTTACGCAGCGGGCGACCCCGACACTTTGTCGCTCGACGTCCTGCTGGACACGAGCAGGTTCTTCAGCGCTTCCATCTGCTCCTTCTGGATGTTCAGCAATTCGGTCCATTGCTTGTCACGCAGGATATCCACCTTTTCATGCAGCAACATAATCTCGAGTTCGGCCTTCAGATTGATTTCGTAGTCGTGCTCGGCGGACATCCGGTCCTTATACGACTGCCGGTTCTGCGCCATCAGGATGATGGGCGCTTGGATGGCCGCAAGCATCGAGAGAAACAGGTTGAGCAGAATGTAGGGGTATGGATCAAAAGTCTCGCTGTACTTGGCTAGAATCACCGAATTCAAGCCAACCCAGACAATCATGATCACGATAAAACACGTGATGAATATCCACGATCCGCCGAAGGCCGCCACGGCATCGGCTGCGCGCTGGCCTCGCGTCATCGAGGCATCCAGTTCTTTCGCCGCATCTCTTGCTACGTGTCTGCGCTCCGCGACCAGTCGCGCAACATTCTTGGCGCGCTCGTCCAACGTTTCATAGGGTACGCCGAGAAATTTCTCGGCAAGCTCGGCGGGGTTTTGCATTTTGCACTCGCGGTAGTCGTGTCTGTCGAAGAAAATCCTCTGCTACGGCCAGATCGCTGAAAACGCTTCGCGACAGCGAGGTGAAATCAGCGAACACTGCTTGGACGCTCGCGCTTTTTGGAGAGCATCGATACCATCGGAGTAGTGTGATGGCAAAAGGTCAGTTGCGCAGCAATCGCGAAGCAAAGAAACTGAAGCAGCCGAAAAAGCCGCCGTCAGTTTGGTCGCCGTCCAGATCCGTCCCACCCAGCGTGCGGTCGAATTGTGCGGAAGCGCAAAAAAAGCGCTGACGATGAACTCGTCCAGGCAACTCGTCGGCGTCGCATCGATGCCGGACAATATTGTCTCAAGACCATCCGGTCACGGCTTCGACGATCCTTCCTTGCCACAACGCGGGTGTCGCTCTTCATGCGCATCGCGTCGGAGGCGAAGGGCCGCTATCTGAGAGGAGCCGGCGTTTGAGTACCCGTCTAAGCGCGCGGGCGAGCGGCTGGAGATGGGCCGTCTGCAGTCGCATAACACCGGCCGGGACTGGCTACCCCATGGTCTCGATCAGTGGGCGGGCGCCGTTCAACCCTCGCCAAAACCGTCGTCCGGATGTAGCGTTTCGAGAGGCTCGAGGATCGCTCTCACCTGGGTGAGTTCCATGACAAATTGGTCAATCAGATCGAGCGCGTCCAGCACCCGCTCGGGCAAGGGGCCTTCGCGTCGCGACGGCACTGATAGTGCTCCATTCAGCACCGAATGCGCCATGCTGTGGATCTCCAGGAGATCGTCGCGTAGCCCCTCGGGATCATGAAGTTGAACGCGAATGCGATCGACGATATCGACGGCGGCCAGCAGGCGCGTTGTGTCGTAACTCGATTCGAGCCGCTCGAGTGCGGCGGTGTCGACATCGCCGAAACAGGTCGTAGTGGTGGCTGGGCGTGCAGTCATGAACGGGATGCGTAGGTGCGGGCAGCCAGACCAAACAGCGGGTCCCTGATCCAGGCTTCCGGCCGGCGATCGAGATGCAGTTTGTAGTGGCCGAAGCGGCGGATGTTGTGGGTCGGATAGGGGCTCAGAAACTCGATGTCTTCGGCGCGCACTTTCTCGCCGTTTGCCACCATCTCGCGAAGCGCCTGCATCATGTCCACCGTGTTCTGCAAGATCACGGCCGATGCGACCAGGTCGTTGTAGCGTAGGCGCTTTTGCTGCTCCTCGGGCTCGTTCTCGGCGATCACGTCCCCGCCGAACGACAGCCACTTCGAGAAGCCATTGTACGACTCGATCTTGTTCGTGTTCGCGGTGACCTCCTGCCGCAATTCGAGGCTGCCGATCCACTCGAGCAGGAACACGGTGCGAACGACGTTGCCGAGCTCGCGGGCGGCCAGGTACAGGCGATTCTTGCGGCTTTCGGAACCCAGCCGGCGCAGCAGCAGCGGTGACGAAATCGTGCCTGCCTGAATCGACAGCGCGACCTGCATCAGCTCCTGCCAGTGCTGCTCGATCAGCGTCCAGTCGATGGTCGCCGTGAACAGCTTGTCGATGTGCTTGTATTTGGTCTTGCCGTCCGGCCGGTACAGCACGAGATCTTTCCAGTTGCGAATCCGCGGCATCAGGTTGATGCCAAGCAGGTACGTGAACGCGAACACGGCGGCCGACTGGCCCTGCGTGTCCGCATGGACGGTGTCCGCCTTGACTGACAGGCCCGTTTTCAGCAGGCCCTCGATCACATAGATCGCTTCCCAGACGCCCGGCGGAATGAAGTGCTGGAATACCGCGATGTAATTGTCGGCAACGTGCCGGTACGCGACCGCGCCCATTTTCCGGTAGCGGAAGTGATAGCCGGCGAGCAGGTTGTTGTCGTAGAAGTCGTACTGCGTGCCGTCGGCCGCGACCGTCTTGCCATCGCCCCAGTGTTTTGGCAGGTCCAGCCGCAGGTACAGTTCGATCAGCTCGCGTTGTGCGGTTTCAAGCCTGTCCAGGCTCATATGCCGACGGTTGACGAACGACAGCATGTGCGCGGTGACATCGGAATCAAGATGGCGAGCCGCCTGGGTCGGGCCGAGATTGCAGCCCATCGCGAAAATCGTGAGCAGGTAGCGCTCGGCGGCCTTGCGAATCTGCGGATCGCTCCCGGACAACGGCCCGAAGTGCCGCGTAAAATGAGCCCAGTGCTCGATGTTCGCGAGGATGTCCAGCATATTCCGCGTTGGCAGGCGGGCGTTCAGCCGCTCCTGCAAGGCGATTGCGCTCGCGGGGATCTCTTTGGCGACAGTCTTGCGCAGGATCGGCTCGCCATGACGGTCGATCACGACGTGCTCGCGCTTGCGCGGCAATTCAGCGTCAAGCTTGTGGGAAGCGTCCGTGAGCCATTGACGCAGGTGGCGCACGAAGTCACTGCTGGTCGTGGGCATGCCGAGCTTGTCGCAGTAGTCCGGCAACTGCTGCTCGCAATGCCGCCACGGCAACAGGTGATCGCGATAGTCCGCGTACGCGTCGGAGCCCGACACGCATAGATCACCGACCCGTAGTTCCTCGGCCATGTACGAGAACACACAAAGCTCGAGATACCGGCGATTGGTCGGAGACCCCTCGCCGTGCGAGCGCCGCACGAGCCTGCGCCACCGCGGCGCGGCAAAGCTCATGTCGACATCCGCATCGATCCACTCCCGATGCAACGATTCGTTCTCCAGCACCACATCAAGTGCATTGAGCAGCGAGCGAACCGGGCTGGTCGAATCCCATTCGAGCGTACGGACGACACGCATCATGACCGAGCGGTGCGCCTTGAAGTGCTTCCAGAGCAGCGGCAGATAGTTGCGGCCGCTGAAGGCGCGGATCGCCGCACAGCTCTCGCGCAACGGCTCGAGATCGCCTTTCGGTGCAAGCAGCTTCCTGACCGCTCGGGCGATGGCCGTCTCGTCGGATTCATCGGCGAGAATGTCGGCCACGCCGTCCAGCAAGCCGACGAGATCCTCGACCTGATCACGCTGTTTTCGCTGAATGGCGTCCAGTTCGTCGCTCGCGCGCTTGTGGATGGCGCCCATGCGCCGTACGAACATGTCGGCGAGATCGTCGCGGGCGCGCACGCGCATGCGGTTGAGCAGCGCAACGATCAACGTATAGCGCTTCTCGGGCAGAGAGTCGTTCCTGAGCGCCGACGCGTCAAGCGCCATCGCCTGATTGGCGAGCGAGCGCAGCTTTGATGCTGGAATCCCGGCGATGGCCAGTGAGAAATCGCCGAGCTCGTCGAGCCAGGCGACCTGGTTGATCAGCAGGTCCAGATGCTGGCGCGATGGGCGTTTCGCATGACGCTTGATCCGGTTGTAGGCAGTTTGCCGGCTCGACAGATCACGCGCGAGCAACCGGTCGAGCGCGCGTTTCTGTTCATCGGTCAGGCGTCGCGTGACGCGTTTGAAGAGTCTCGACTGCGCCCGGGCATGGATCTGCTCGGTGAGCCGATCGAGCGTCGAGAACGCCGGCAGTTCGATATCGCGCGCGATCAGCTCGTCGATCGTCGCGTTGATGATGTCGACCGGCTGGTCCATTGTCAGCGACGCCGTGTGCGCTGCCCGAGTCGCAATCGCGTTCGCGTCCGTGCCGTAATACGGCTTCACGTCCAGGTAGGCGCGAACAGCCGCGTAATGCCGGAACAGCGTTGGGGAGGTCTCTGTGTCGTAGACGAATTGTACGGTGTCGCCGATATCCGCGGCTGCCCGAATGTGCTCGACGACGGTGGCCGGAATGGTGTCGACCGGCGGGAAATAGTGTAGTTGCTGAAAAACCTTCAACAGCGCCAGCAGGCCCAGTCGAGGTCGCTCGCCGCGTGTCGACCGGCGCGCCCATTCGAGCTCGTCGGGCAGTGGGGTGTAGCAGGCTTGTAATTCCCGGGGCGACAGAACCTCGGGAAAGCGCGGGTACGCCGTGCGTTCGAGGGTAGCCATTGCGGATCGTCCGGATCGCAGAGGGCCGCTCAGATTAGCGCAAGAAAAATCCGGCGTTACTGCGTCACGTCGTAATAACCGGGGCCGCTTTCATAACTACAAGGCTTATGATAGGAATTCGCGCTTACCTTGTTCATGCCCCATCAACGTGCGTTGATGAAGCACCGCGACCCGCCGCTCGCGAACGAGACACTGGTCCTCCCACGTACGTAAAACGATCACATGATCCCGTTGCGCGCCCCACGACCACCGGGCGTTGTGCAAGCGCATGCCGATGTTCTCAAAAAATCGACTGATCGAAATGTCGTCTGGCATCGTCTTCCCCGAAATTGATTCACCGCTCGCCCATTGCCGCGTCGGTCCTGGGCGTCGTATGTTCTCTCGCGATCGTCGGCAAATGAAACCGAGACCCGAAGCGCTAGGCCTCGTTGATTGATCGCCTGGTGGAGACTCGGTTCCGGCCACATGATTCTCACACGCCATCGCGCGACCAACATGGGCTGATCTCCCTCGACACCTCCGCCCGGATGCTCCGACATTTCAATCAAGGCCACTCCGCTCATTTGGTACCAGCTGACGACTTGGTGCCCACCTCCGACGATCCTCGCCAATACACCTGCTCGGGCTGCACCGTGTCAAAGCGGATCACCTGATCAAGCGGAACAACCTGCGTACGGTGCTGCAGCGGATCGTACAAGGCGCATCGTTTGTCGGTACATGTCGCGATGAAGCCATCGTAATTCTCGCGCCCGCCGGCGATCGCCCGTTCAACATGCACCGGCCGGTAGCTCGACGAGCCGAAGATCGACGATGCGCAGCTATCGATCGTTCGCATCTCGTGTCGCGCATCATTGATGCCTCGTCTTTCAGCTTCATACTGTATCCATTGGAAGCCCAACAACACGACACCCACCAATATCACGGCTGCGGCCACGCCCACGCAGCCCCAGATCACAAACGGGATTGTTCGTGGCTCGCCGGCTGGCGCGCGTGAAGGTGCCCGCGGTCCCCGTCGGGCGAGAAGCCACTCCTTGACCACCCACACGAGCATGAACCACATCGCAATCGCAACGGTTGGGAGCAGGACGCTGCTATAGAAACCCTGCACCCCGACCACCATGCCCCAATACGCGAGCGCGCCTCGATCCCATGGCAACAACTCAGCATCCACCCCGTAGGTGATCAGGTAAGCGTCCCGAAATGCCCGCCCCTGGCTATACAGCAGCGCACTGATGATGGTCAGCCACAGTGCCGCACTCAGGGCAAGATTGACCGCTGCGACGATATGCGCGGGTAATGCGGTCGATGCCGCGCGACCGGCGCGGGCGCGCCGAGCAAAGGAAGATGACGGACGCACGGTTCCCCTTGATGAGCAAAACCACGGTGAATAACAGACCGGCGCTCGGACTTGGGGTCGAAGCGCACGCTCTAATTCTCACCGATTCGTCACCAATGTGTGAGCGAGCTCGCCGGCGTCGCCGGCGCAAGACTCGGATAGTCAAGCCAGCCGTTCTGATATCCGGATGACTGGTTCTGACATGCTGCAGGAGGCCCCCTGTCGCGCAGTCAGCCTGACGGCGCGCGGGACAGCCACGGGCAGTGCGGCCCGCCAAGGGCACCGATTGGACAGCCTCAGCCCGCACGCAGCAGCGCTGCAGGGGTGATCCGTGGGTTCCTGAAAAGTGTCCCGAAATGAAGGGGAACATAGCCCTTACTATGTTACCCTTCATTTTATTGGCCAAATCGCCCTGTTTCTAAGCGCATCTTCACCGCCTCCTTATTCAGCAAGGCCTGGCGGCCGGTCGCCGGCGATCGGGCCGGCACGACCGCTGCCCCCGCGCCTCGGCGACCACCTCGATCGACGCGCGGCACTGTATCGAACAACACGGTTTCCGTAGCCCCTGAAAACACCCATGCCGATCACCGACGACCCTGACGTGCTCGATGTCGAGTTTCGCGAGCTGCCGGCCGCGCCACGCCGTGCGACCGCGCCGGCGACCCAGCGCAAGGCGCGCACGCGCCAGGCTCGGCGCGAGGCGGCCGCGCAGCGCCGGATCGGCCTGCAGCACCTCGCGTTCTTCCGCGGCTATCTGGAAGGACTGGATCTCGCCGAGCTGGCCGACCAGTATCTCGAGTTCGGTCGTGACGCCCGCAAGGCTGCCGCCACACGCAGCTGGCTCGTAACCTCGTTCGTCGCCGCGGCGCGCAAACGCCAGGACTTCGCGACCGCGCGCCTCCTCGCGATCCGGCCGGCCGTGCTCGCCGCGACGCCCGCGGTCGACGTCTCGGCGCACGCCACGCCGTCGCTGGAGGACTTTGCCGCCGAGCTCGATCCGGACGGCTTCTATACCGAGAAGGAGTTGCTCGATTTGTTCGCCGCCCGGCATGCCGGCGCGGACGCCGACGCGGGCGCGACCCTGCGCCGGCAGCAGCGCAACGCCCGCCTGCGCGCCCGGCAGATGACGGCGCTCGAGGCGCTCGCGCGCCTGGTGGTCGAGGATCCGCGCCCCGAGCACCACGTGCTCGGCTGGTTCGACACCGCCGTCGCGCTGCGGCTGTCCGACGTCGGCCTTACGACGATCGGCAAGTTGGTCGAGACGATCAATGCGGTCGGCTACCGCTGGTACCGACGCGTGCCGCGTCTCGGCGAGATCGGCGCCCGCCGCATCACCGCGTGGCTGGCGCACTACGGGGACGTCGCGGGCCTGCAGCTGGCCGCCGGCGTGCAAACCCACCCGTCCGATTGCACGCTGCCGGTGCCGCGGCTCGCCGCGGCCGGCCCGGTCACCGCGATCGTGCCGCTCGAGCGCTTCTTGCTGCCGCCCGAGCTGGATGGCTCACACGGGGCGCACCGCAATCTGGTCAAGAACAACAGCCGCGCCCACAACGATCGCGAGGCGATCGATTTCTGGCTCGCCGACTACGAGAACCCGCATACGCGGCAGCGCTACCGCACCGAAGCCGAGCGACTGCTGCTGTGGGCGATCTTCGTGAAGCGCAAGGCGCTGTCGAGCCTCGATACCGACGACGCACGCGGCTATATCAACGGCTTCCTGGTCAATCCGCAACCGGCCGCCCAATGGGTGATGGAAGGCACCGCGCCGCGCGATGCCCTGGAATGGCGTCCGTTCCGCGGCCCGCTGTCGGTCAAGAGCCGTCAGGACGCGCTGTCCGCGCTGAAGAAGTTCTTCGCTGAGCTGGTCGACGCGCAGTACCTGGATCACAGCGCGTTCGCGAAGGTTCGTGTGTTCACCGGGTCGACGCATGACGCCGCCGGCAACGAGCGGCGCGTGGCCGCGAAGTCGCGTCTGCAGATCGAGCGCGGCTTGACGTCCGATGCCTGGCGCTTCGCGATGCGCGTGCTCGACGCGATGCCGGACACGGCCGCCGCGACACGCATGCGTTTCGTGCTGGGCTTTGCATACAGCACCGGCCTGCGCCGCGCCGAGCTGTGCGAGGCCTTCACGGACGACGTGCAGGAGCGCTACGCTGGCCCCGAGCTGGGGACGATCCGATTGCTGCGTGTGGTCGGCAAGCGCGCGAAGGAACGCTTCGTGCCGCTGGTGCCGGCGGTGCTGGACTTGATGGGCGACTATCTGGAATCGCGAGGCCTGCCGCGCGATCCCCTCGCCTGCCCGGCCGCGACCCCGCTGATCCCGGCGCTGCTGTCGAATGCCGAGATCGGCCAGATCCGGCGCGCGGCGAAGGCGAGCAAGACCGATCCGGCGCCCGAGCTCGCGAGCCGCATGCGGCAAGCCGGGCCGATCCATCCGGTGCAGCTCTACAAGGCGATCAAGCAGTTTTTCGCGACCGCGACCGCCGCGGCGCTGCGCGAGGACTCGCCCCATGCGCGCGCCTTCAGCGCAGCCAGTCCGCACTGGTTGCGACACACATTCGTGTCGCATGCACTCGCCAATGGCATGAGCCTCGAGAGCGCGCGAAATTTTGCGGGTCACGACTCCCTCGATACCACGTCGATCTACGCGACTGCCGAACTCGGTCGTCAGTACCGGGAAGCGGAGTCGTTCCTGCGACGCGCCGGCGCCTGAGATCAATGGAGAATCGCGCGACGCCGCTGACTACCCGACGGCGCCCCCCCTGCCCGACAAGCAGTGCAGCCGTGCTGGAGGCGACTTTAGCGGAAAAACTGGAGTCATTTCACCGGCGGAGGCGCCGCCGTAACTTTCGCGCGATCGAGGGAAGTTCAGTATATAAGGTTTCCTCGTCACCCCGGTCCGCCGGGGGCTCGCCGAGTGGTATCGGCGTCGCAAGAATCCCGCGGACGACGAGGAATTCGGTCTGCGCTGGCTGACCGTCCCCCCTTTCCTCGCCATCGCGCTGGCCGACGACGGCTGGCTGCGCGAGCAGCTCGACCGACCACGCTACACCGACCAACCTGCTTTCTGAGGATCCGCCGTGTTCAATCGGCCGCAGACCGTCGCGCACCAACGCACCTAGACTCGCAACGATTTCACCGCGCTGCGGGCCTATGTCCAGCACGTCGCGGCGGCGACCATCGGCCGCCTGTATCTGGGCGAGGACGAGAACGGTGACCCGCTTTCGGCCGCGGTCGAGCGACGCATGCGCGCGATTTGGTCGCGCTCGCGCTCGAGCATGGCTCGCCCGTGTTGGCCGAGCACCTGAAGGCCTCCGCGAAGAAGCACGGCAGCGTCAAGCTCGCTGCCGTCTCCCTGAAGATGGTTGAGCAGGCGGCGCAGCTCGCCGTCGCGCAGCCGGAAGCCGCTCACGCGGTCGGGATGTGGTTCCGGCCGCTGGTCGCCGTCCGTCTGAAGTCGCGGCACATCGCGACGCTCGCGGAACTCGTGGCGTTCTGCAACGCGCGCGGCGGCACCTGGTGGCGAGCCGTGCCGCGCATCGGCGCCGGCCGGGCGCGCAACATCGTCGCGTGGCTGCGTCGCCACGAAGCGACGATCGGCTTGCGGGTCGAGGACGACGTCGACGCTCGTGACCCGCTCGCAGCGCCGGACAGCCAGATCGTCGAGGTCGGCGGGCGAGCCAGCGTGCTCGCGCCGCTCGAACGGATGGCCGTTGCGCATCCCTTGTCCGGCAGTACCGGCGAGAACCGGGCTGCCCTCTTCCCCTATATTCAGGCACCGAACGATTTGGCAGCGGTGCGCGGCTACCTGTACCAGTACCGCGACCAGCCGAAGACCTTGCGCGCGTACACCAAGGAACTCGAACGCTTCCTGCTCTGGGCCGTCACGATCCGGCGCAAGCCGCTCAGTTCGTTGCTCGTCGACGACTGCGAGGCATACAAGGATTTTCTAAAGGCTCCGACGCCGGGATTCGTCGGCCCGCGCGCGCCTCGCGGCTCCCATCGCTGGCGGCCGTTCGCCGATGGCCAGCTCGGAGGTTCTTCGCAGCGCTATGCCGTACGCACGCTGCGTGCGGCGTTCGCCTGGCTCGTTGAAGTGCGCTATCTCGCGGGCAACCCGTGGACCGCCGTGAACGATCCGCCCGTCGTGGTACGCGAGCGCAAGCTGAAGGTCGAGCGTGCCCTGCCGGCTACGCTCTGGGAGCAGATCCGCGCCCATGCAACGCGGCAGGCCGGAGCACTCGGGGATACCTCGGCCAAGCGCCCGACTCCGCCGCAATGGCGCGTCGCGCTCGCCCTGATGCTGTTGATGGGGGATTCGGGTTTGCGGCGCGAAGAAGTCGTCGGGGCGCAGCGCGGCGCGCTATGTCCGTCGCCGCACGCCCAGCCCGATCAACCAGTGTGGCAGCTGACCCTGGTCGGAAAGCGCAACAAGGAGCGGACAGTCCCCGTCAGCCCGGACGCGATCGATGCGCTGCGCGCGCACTCGCTTGATCGGGGCGAAAATTTCGACGCTGCCACAAGCGGGCCACTTGTCTCACCTATGCGGATTCCGCGGACCAAGTTCGCGCAGCTGAAGCACGGCACGCCCGAGCGCCAGCCCTATTCCCCAAATGGACTCAAAGACCTGATCGAGTGGGTTAGAAAAAAACTGATTGCCGAACTGGACAACATCGACGAACCGACCCGCTACGCACTGGCCAGTCTGTCGCCGCACGACTTTCGCCATACCTTCGGCACCCAAGCAGTGGCGAATGACGTTCCGCTCGATGTGGTGCAGAAGGTGCTTGGCCACGCGTCCTTGCAAACGACATCGATCTACGTGCAGGCCGAACAGCAGCGCGTCATCGCGGAGGTGTCTCGTTACTTCGGACGGGGTCAGCCGGAGTCTAACGAGTAGTGTCGCTCGCGGACTTTCTCGGCCTGATATGCCTGCATCGCGCCCCCTCCCCGACGGCCGTCATTTAGGTATGTCCCAGATTTGGTCCGACTTTGGCGAAGCGGAACCACCAAGTCCTAGATTATCTTGGACATTTTCTTTCATTGATAAGCAATCTCCCAGATTTACTCGGAGTTTGAAGCCTCTAGTCTCGCGACACTTTCAGGCGCTCCAGACCAAGTCAGTATATAAGGTACGCCAGAATGATCGAGGTCCCACCGACTCTGCGTCACTCCGGGTGGAAGTTCTGCCTTTCCACGTGGCCGTATCCCTTATGACTTCGTGTGACCTTGTATGTACTCTGGCGTTGATACGTATCAACGCCAGAGTACATACGGAGTCCGCCACGGAGATTCCGCGCTAGTCCCCTGACGCAACGAACCGCGCGACAGGAAACCAACGTTCTGACGGTCGCAGCCCAAGACAAAGCCGCCGTTGATACGTATCAACGACCAGGCCGTATCACCCACGCTCGATGTATTGCGCCGGGGTCGCACACGGCTTCCATTCTGATGTCTTTGCGCGAAGCCGCGTGACCCAGGGAGCCGCGCGACCGGATGTCGACTTCTCTCGCCGCCGTACGGAGATGCAAAGTGGCCGTTGATACGTATCAACGGCCCGGCCCGGTCACTCATACTCTGTTTGGTTCAATCCAGAATTCGTGAATCAGTCCACCAACGAATATTTGATGGTCATGGGGGTGTTGATACGTATCAACACCCCCATGACCATCAAGTGCCATTTCAATCGCTCCTCATAGCGATAGCGCGGTACTTCGTCGTCTTCGCCGATTCAAATTCGACCGGATGACATTCACGTTATCCGCACCTGCGATCCGATCACTGATCCCACTGTTGATACGTATCAACACCGCGCGCCATTCCATTGGGACATCACCTGTCATCCTCCGTGTGCTGCGTTGATTCGTATCAACAGACCGACGACACAATATCCCGTGTCAATGTCCTAACGGCAGTGATGTCGTTGCACCTCAAGTCGAGAGTTGGCTCTTCGCCTCTGGGACGGCGAGGGACCGTTGATACGTATCAACAGGTCGGTTATTCAATGTCATGCGTCCGCGTCTGCGCGACAGGTACCGCCGTTACACCTCAAGCCGAAAGTTGGACCTTTGCCTCCGAGCCAGCGGGCGACTCGTTGGTACGTATCAACGAGTCAGGGTACGGGATCGAGGGCAGGGTATGGGTCCGCAACGATCAGTTCGGTGATACGAATAATTGCCGTTCTACAACAAAATGCTTGAGTTTTTGTATTTTCAAATTATGATTGGGTGGATTCTTGAGGACCCGATCAATGACAGCAAAAATCTTTGCGATAGCGAATCAGAAGGGCGGTGTGGGCAAGTCCACGATCAGCGTCAACGTAGCAAGCGACATTGCCGAGCGCGGATACCGCGTCCTTGGGATCGATGCGGACCCCCAGAACACTCTCTTGCAATGGAGTGCTGCCGCAGGTGAGGGCGAAGAAGGACTTTCGTTTCCGGTCGCAAACCTCGCCGCGTCAGGAAAAATGATCCACCGCGAGGTGAAAAAATACATCAACGACTACGATTTCATCGTGATCGACTGCCCGCCATCCGTTGAGGATCCGCGACCAGCTGTCGTCCTGATGATCGCAGACTTGGTGGTGATGCCAACGTCCTCGTCGCCGACGGACTTTTGGTCCAGCCGCGGCTTCATTCAGTTAATCGAGCAAGCCCGCGTAACCAACGATGAGCTGAAAGCCGTTTGGCTGCTCAACAAAGCAAAGCCCAAGCGCCTGCTCACACGTGCGCTTGGCAAGGCCATCGCTGACACGGGGATTCCGGTGCTGAAAACTAGCCTCAGCGATCGAGAATCCTTCAAGCAAGCGGCAGCATACGGGGTAGCGGTATCAGCCCTCTCGGACAAGGGGGCTCGCGCAGCCCGCGACGAGATCAAAGCCATCACCGATGAGATTCTCGAGTTCCTGGACATCGAGCAAGTTAAGGAGGGAGCAGTATGAAGGGGCGACGAAGTCTTGATGCCGGCTTTACGGTCGCGGTACCGGCGAAGCACACCGCTATTGATCGGTTTGCCGCCGTCGATGCGATCGTAGGGGACGGTCAGAGGCAAGCGCCACACCCCGAACTTAGAGTCGTCCCGGCAACTACCGCTGATGCTAGTGGCATCACGGGTTCCGATGCCTATCGCGAATGGTGTGTTGCGAACCACTATACGCCCGGAACACCGATCGACCTGCCCCTGGCGTCGGTGAAGGCAAGCCCCTTCAATCCGCGCCACTTCTATCGCGCACAATCGATCACAACGCTGGCCCTGAACATCGCAACACAAGGGCAGCAGCACGCAGTACACGTTACTCCGGACTACGTAAAGGGTGAGGGATACTTCATCGTCGACGGCGGCCGACGGACCCGGGCACTTCGTGAATCGAAAGAGAGCAGCGTGAAGGCTATCGTAGTCGACGTGCCTCAGGGCATCGAGAGCTACAAGCTTGGCTACGACCTCAACACGCAGCATGAGACTCAAACAGTGTTCGACGATGCAGTCGTATGGAAGCGATTGCTGAACGAAGGTCATTTCGCTAGCCAGACGGCACTCAGCGAGCAACTTGGCGTCGACAAATCGTCGGTAACTGCAACGCTTTCGGTCGCGGAGCTCCCCGACGCGCTGATTGAGGAGATGCTCGAACAGCCGAAGACATTCGGCATGAACATGGCCTACGCGATTGTTAAGTACTACCGCGCGACGGGTGAAAAGGAAGCGACCCAGTTGATCCGGAAGATCGTCGACGAAGGGCTCAGCGTCCGGAAAGTTAACGATCTAGTCAAGCGAGCATCTGACGCAAACTTGGCGACCGCACCCAACCGCCAACGATACTCCGAACGCGTAGACATCAACATGCACGGCAACGTGAAGGTCGGGGACCTTCGTCTGTACGGTGACGACAAGCTACGTCTCGAACTTCAGGGATTACCGCGCGAAGTCCGTGACCGCATCCAACGCAACATCGTTGCGCTGCTCGCTGAAGAAATGAAGGATTCCGATTCTCTTGATCTCGGAAACCGACAAGACTGACGGCCGATGGGCAGGATTGACCTGCCCACCTATCACAACACGAAGACTGCATCCTTCGTCGCGCCGATCGCGACGAGGCGCGCGCCCCAACTGAATTGCCGGCCTCGCAGTGGGCCTCCGCGGTCCGACTACGCGACTTCAGCTACCTCGCCCAGATCCAACCGGCTTTGAGGGTTCTGGTCAAACTTGAAGTCCAATGAGTTCACGGCTCGCCCGAGCTTCACTGGAGTCCATGTGATTACCAGGTCCGCCTTGGCGTTCAGCTCGTTCACCGCCGTTTCGATCACGCGACGTTTGATGTCTGCGAAGCGATACGTTTCCGGGATCTCGAGAACAGTTCGGAAGTCCGCCAAGGTAATGAGCAACCGGCCGCGATCGCGCTCGCGCATCAAGAGTTCAAGTAACCGCCATGAGTAAAGCGACTGGAGGCCACGCGCAAACTCGAGCTGGTAGGACACGAACCTACGTTGAAGCATGAATATGTGCGGCGTTAGGTCCGGTGAGAACGAGATTTCTGCCCAACCCTCACCTTCGTGATAGACGGCCTTCCACACCCAATTCAAAATCACCTTGCGAGGGCCGTCCATGTAAGTCAGAGTCCGCTTTTGCAGGCTCGCGCACCCTTCCTTCAGCCCTTCGTAAGCGGCTGTCGCTTGCTTCTCACCAGATCGGGGCGCAAGGGCCGCAAGCGCGGCAAACTCGTCCGCTCGAACTCGAACACTGACGTAGCCGTTACCTCGACCATGTAGGTATGGAGACTTCTTGCTATCGATGCACCTCAATGCGGCCATCATCACGCGCTTTTCATTGAGGGTGAGCCCTTGCTGTGCATTGACGAGCGCTCGACTCATCGCCACAGTTCCCTTTACCCGGCCGTCAGTATCAAGCGCCGGCTCATCCGACGGCTCGATTCGAAGTGCTTCGATCTCGACGATCTCGACCTGCGCTTCTTTGCTCGCTTGCTTCGCCTTCTTTTTCACAAAGGTGACCTTCCGGGTGGGATGTCACAATTATAAGGTGACACGGGATAGGCGCAAGTCACCCTTGTGGATAACGGTCGGAAAAAGTCATGTCCAGCCCGGGTCGTGTCCACTCTGGGTCGGATTGAGTCACTCCGGGGTCGGATCAAGTCACAGTTAAAAGACTGTGACTTGCCGCAAACCCATGTCTAGCAAGGCATTCCGAGGATCGGTCCGCCGTTTACAAAGGTGTTTACAAACGGTTCTACTATCTGTCTTACAAAGGACCATCTAAGAAATGTCGTCCTGAAACAACAAAACCCAACCCTAGCACGTGCTCCGCACTGGTTCTCCCCGTTAAAAGGTGACATTTCCCGACCCGATCAACCAGTTTCAGTCGACCGAAAGCTCGACTAACCCGAAAGCTCACCTGAAAAGTGACACTTTCCGACCCGGTGCCGGCAAAGAGGCTGAATACGTCCTAGCTTCAAGCCTTTGGTAGCCACGCGGGGGCGTGATTGCGCCTAGCGGGTCGGAAAAAGTCACCTTTCGCCCAGCGCGCACCCACGGGTCGGAAAAAGTCACTTCTCAACAGACCCGTTTCCGGGTCGGGAAATGTCACCGTTCTGGAGTTACGCTCGTGCACACGGTGGTGTGTCGCGTTGCTGCGGTGTCATACCCAGATTCAAATGTCGTAGCGCCAGGTCGAAATATGTCACCTTTGCGGGTAGTCCCGCAGGTCGGAATAGGTCACCATTCGGCCGTTACTGTGGGTCGGATTGCGTCACTTTTCCCTTGATCCGGTAGGTCGGAACAAGTCACCTTTCTGGTGTTTGAGTCGTGGGTCGGAATCTGTCACTGTTCTGCGTCCCTCAGTAGGTCGGAATTCGTCACCTTTGGGGCGTACGGGCAGGTCGGAATTTGTCATAGTTTCGCGCCGTGCTCCGGTCGGAAAATGTCACCGACCCGGTGACTCACAGCTGACGGGTCGGTTTCTGTCACCTCTTGGCCGAACGCTCCGGCACGGGTTGCCTTCTTTGGGACCGCCGCCCTATCCGACGCGCTTAGCTGCAGCGGCTAAGCAAGGACGGCAGGAGTGCGTTGACTAGGTCTTCCAATACAGAAAGGTGAGGGAGCACGCGTTGAATATGCGGGGAGTCGATTCGGATGTGTCGACCGCTTGCTCCTGGAGATAACCTCAGTGCGAGTCCGTCCTCAGCTCGAAAAACGCCTGAACACAATATCGATCTCACGTTCCCCGGAGCGGTTCCGGCCGGTACCGTCAATGCCCTGCGGGCTACAACCTCGCTGCCAAGCTCCCGGACCAATCTCGTAACGATTTCCGCTGCACGAAATGAGACACGATCCGGGCCGCCAAACGCCGCTATCACTTCGGACGGAAGCTGAGATGCTTGGATCGATCGTGTGACGATGGCCCTCGACACGCCGAGGTCTGCGGCCAGTTGTGCTTGGCTGGGCCAAAGCCTGCGATCTAGCTGCTCACGATAAAAGCGACCCAACACCACCGGAGGGGTATCGACCCGGCGGAGATCGTCATGTTGCGCAATTGCGGTCAAGCGGTCTTGAGGGGCGTCGTCATTCTCAACGGATGGATTTTTGCGCGAACTGGAACGGGTCATAGAGGCGGACTGTCGTTTGCCACAGATTGTTGCGGTTTCTGAAAAATGCCGCGCAACCGGTTGTGGCGGTACACCGGTATGTCTCGAACGACGATCGATCGCAAGTCATTGTTTTTTAAAAAACTTGCAGTGATCGTCCTTACGTGACGGTCATCGTTCTGCGTGCAACGCGTGCAACGATCGGCGTCCCGATTTTATCGTTGTAGACGCAAAAGCAAGACCGGAAAGCTCGCCTATTTTTGGTGGCTTTCTCCTTCATCCCATGCAACCGGTTGGGTGCTCGCGGTCGTCGCGCTTGCTCATGTACCGGTCGCGAAAAGGTCTCTGAAATCACCGCTCTTTTCCCAAGTGCCGCGGTCGCCCCCGCTGTTCCAATTGATCCGTACCAATTGGAACTCCGCGATGCGATTCCCCAGACTCTTTCCCCGTAGCAAGAAGCAGGTCGCGCTGTCGCCGGCGCCCGGCCACTACTCGAACGAAGATCCCGAAAAGATCATCTTCGATCAGGGGACGCGTCTGCGCGTCGAAGCCAATCACTGGAAGACCTTCTGCTTCATCCTCGCGATCATCGCCGGCGGCGCCGTCTACACCCGGCAGCCGCCGCCGTCCGTTGTGAAGTCGTATGGCGTTTCGTCGGACGCCGGCGGTAATCCGATGGTCAAGCAGCTGGCCGCTTACAACCCCGACGACCAAGCGAAGCGGACGGCGATCAGACAGGACGTCGAGCACTGGTTCACGATCGAGCCGGTCCTCACCGACGATATCCGGACCTCCCGCCTCGCCAAAAACATCAACGCGGTCAAGGCCAAGATGATCGGCAACGCGAAGAATCAGTTCGCAACGTGGATCAGCGAGGACAAGCCGTTCGACCAGATCACGACGAATCCGAAGTTGGTGCGAGAGACGAAGGTCACGAACGTATCCCTGCTCGAGGATTCGACGGTTGTCGTCGAGCTCACGACATCGACGCGGCAATCGCCGACCGACAAGCCTGTCGAGATCCGCTTCGCGTTGACGATGCGCTACCAGATCATTCCCCCGACCGCCGAAGACGTGCTTGGCACGAATCCGTACGGCCTCTACTACCCGTTCTTCACCCTGCAGAAAACCGGCGCATGAAACGACCACGTTCCCTCCCGACCTGGGGCGCGCTCGCGTTGATCGCCGCGTCGGTCAATGCGTTCGCCGCGAAGACGGCCGCCAGTCCGATTGCACCGATCCCGAACTTCGACGTCGGCAGCATCATCGGTGACGCGATGAGCCCAGTGAACCCTTACAACTCGGGCGCCGACCCGATCACGATGCCGGGCGACGCGCGCATGGCCGTGTTTCCGTACAGCCGCGACCAGATCTTCCGCGTGATGACGGCGCCGCTGAAGCTCACGACGATCGAGTTGGAGCGAGGGGAGAGCCTGATCAGCGAGCCGGCGATGGGCGACTCGGTGCAGTGGGCCATCGATACCGATGGCGCAAACCACGTGTACGTGAAGCCTATCAAGCCAGGCCTCGTCAACACGCTGCATCTGAGCACGAATAAGCGCGAATACGAGCTGACGCTTGTCTCGTCGCCCGTGGGCGGCCTGTTCTATCAGAGTGTGCGCTTCAACTACCCGAATTCATTGATGTCGAAGGTGCGTGCGCGCGAAATCGTGGCGGGCGAGGATCGCGATTCTGACCATGCTGGCCCCTCGGATTCCGGCCCCATCGGCGTGTCACCCGACAAGCTGAACTTCGAGTACACCGTGTCCGGCACAAACTCGCTCAAACCTGAGACGGTCTTCGACGACGGCACGTTCATCTGGATTCGGATGCCTCCGCGTACGCCATTCGCTGTGCCAACCATCAAAGACGGCGGCGACGTCGTCAGCCCGAACTTTATCCGCCGCGGCCCGTACCTCGTCATCCAGCGACTGGCTGACGAGGTGACGCTCACGCGACCGGGCGAGGAAGTGACGATCACCCGCGGCCGTCGCGGTCTGTTTGGCTTCTGAGGACGGTATGGCAACGCAGACCGATCCGACCAGCCCGCAAGAAAAGACCTTGCTCAAGGGCAAGGTGCCTCGCAACGTCATGATTGCCATTGGCGCGATCGCTGCCATCGCGATCGGCACGCTGGGCTTCTACACGCAGACCCTCGAAGCCAACAAAGCAGAGGCGGAGGCGCTGAAGGCGAAACGCGAACGCGCGGCCGAAGCGGTTGACAAAAGCAATGCCGACAAGGCGGACGTCGACAAGATCATCGACCAACAAGAGTCCGAGGCACATCGGCGCGCAGCTGAAGCCGCTGCGGCCGCCAGCGCCGCGGCCGCAGCGAATACGAAGAAGCCGACGCTGTCGGCCGACGCCGTTTTGCCGAGCGCGGGCACGGCGGAACTCAAAGCGGCGAACGACGAAGACAGCATCTACGCCTCGCCGATCTTCCGTCCGGGTGTGAAGGTCAAGGACGCCCAGCCGCAGCAACCGCAGTTGCCGAACGGCGTCATCTCGCCGCAGCAGATGCTGCTCCAGCAGGCGGCAGCTCAAGACGCCGCGATGAAAGACGCGACGGCGCAGGCGGCATTGGCTTCGAGGGGAAGCCAAGTCGCTGGCCCGGCGACGACTCAACAGCGCGACAACGCCTTCATGCGCGACGTAGCGCAACTGAGCGAAGGCGACAAGGATTTCGCGCGGACAGGCTTTGTTGGTCAATCGCAAGGCTGCACGCTGTCGCCGCCTGCAAAGATTCCCGTTCTTTCGAGCGAGTTGCTCAACTCGGATCGCCCCGGCACGGCGTCGCTGACCGTCGAGAGCGATGTGTACGCGAACAACGGTGACGGTCGCTGTCTGGTAATTCCGTGGGGAACCACGATTGTCGCGCCGTATAGCTCGGACATTCAACCTGGGCAGGAGTCGATTCTCGTGGCCGGTGCAGAAATGCGTCTGCCGAACGGCAAGCACGTGCCGTTGTATGGCGCACAAGGAACGGACGGTGATGGCGCGGCCGGCTTCAGTGGTCACGTGAACAACCATTTCTGGAAGATCTACTCGACCTCATTCCTGACGGCCATTCTGGTTAGAGCGTTCAGCAAAGGCGACCAGTCCACGACGACGGGCCCGCTTGGCGTCACCCAAGTAGGAAGCACGGCGGGTCAGATCGCGGCGCAAACCGCGCAGTCGGTACTCGACCGTTACAAGAACATCCCGCCGACCATCAAGTCGGCGCCGGGTGAACGCCACTTCATGCTCAAGATCAATCGTGACATGGTGCTCGAGCCGTACAGGGGGCCGCGATGATCATCCGTATGGCATTCGTCGCCGCGATGGCGTTGGCGAGCGCATACGCCCAGTCGGCCGTGATTGCCCGGGTGATCAGTCCGGTGAGCGTCGTCATTCAAGACGGACCGAGGCGCCAGGTTGCGATGCTCCCCGGGAAGCCGGTCTATTACTGCGGCCTCGATGCCTTTGTCGAATGGGCGTCCCCGCTGATCGGACAGACAGTGCGCAGTTCGCGCAACGCGGGCATCACCGTATCGATCGATGGGCGCGATGTCGCGCTGGATGATCTGTTCATCGAACGTGGCTGGCTGCGGCCGCTCGTGCTGGATGACGGCGCGCAGGCGGCGCTCGCCGAGCGGCGGGGTGGATGGGCGTGCTCCCGTGCGGTTGTCCCGTTCGAGCTGCTGCACACCAACGTCGATCCGAAGATCCTCGCCGGCATCGCGCTGAACGAATCGAACTACCGGGGACGCGCGT
The DNA here is from genome assembly GCF_002097715.1 of Burkholderia ubonensis subsp. mesacidophila. Classification (NCBI taxonomy): domain Bacteria; kingdom Pseudomonadati; phylum Pseudomonadota; class Betaproteobacteria; order Burkholderiales; family Burkholderiaceae; genus Burkholderia; species Burkholderia ubonensis. The sequence goes on along the minus strand of NZ_CP020740.1, from coordinate 87,881 downwards.
GGCCTTGGACGCTGAATATCGCGGGCCAGGGCTACTTCTTCAAGTCGCGCGAGGAAGCCTACAAGGCAATCGAGGCGCTGCTCGCGCGTGAGCGCTGCAATTTCGACGTCGGCCTCATGCAGGTGAACTGGTGCTACCACGGTAAGCGCTTTGCGTCGGCGTGGGACGCGCTCGCGCCCGCAACGAACGTCGCGGTCGCCGAGGCGATCCTTACCGAGAACTTCGCTCGGACTGACTCGGTCGCGAAGGCAATTGCCTATTACCACAGCGCGAATCCCAATCCCGGTCGCTCGTACCTTGCACGGTTCGTCCGACATCTATCCCTGATCGAGGCAGGTCTGTGAAGCACACGACTAAGTTACTCGCGTGCGCCGCGTCGGTGATCGTATGCGCATCCGCCTCGGCGGCGAACACGGATCCGTTCGACTTCGACTACGACATCCTGGGCGGCATCTCCGAAAGGCCGGCGCTCATCTTCAACGACGGAGCGAAGACCTATATCCAGCCGCGCGCGGGCCAGGTCATCGTCGCCGAAGGTGGCCATACCGAAGGCCCGTATGTGGTCGTCGAAGGCACGCCGGCGTCGATCACCTACAAGGTCGGTACCCATTCGGCCACGGCCCGCTGGAAGAAAGCGAACACGTTCATCGGTGGTACCGGCGCGCTACCAGCAATGAAAGACGATCAGCCGGCCGGATTCGACGGTTTCACGAACCGGCTGGTGCTGATCGGCACGCGGACCGCGCTCGCACCAGTCCGCGCGCTTCACGCGTCGATGCCGGTCGGCAACGTCGTCAAGTCGCTTGTCCCGCAGGGCTGGACCGGGTCGGCGCAGAAGGACGTGGACCTGACGACGTCAGAGCTGTTCGGCACGCGTGATGGCGAGAACTGGATGCAGGCGCTCGATCGCCTGATGACGCAAACCGGGCTGTACGCCGACGTCGATTTCGGTTCGCGGCACATACGCTTGCATCGCGATCCGCCGAAGTCCGCGGCCTTGAACTACGCGTCGTCGAACCGCGATGCCGACGAAGCAGGGTTGAACAGTATCGTCGCGCGTGTCTCGGCCGAACCGGCCCCGGCTTCGCGCCTCGCAGAACGCTTTGGTGCGCAGGCGATCCGGGACGGCGACGACACGCATATGCAGATCCGCTTCACGTCGAAGCCGGCCAAAGCCGTAACGTTCAAGACGCCGGACGGAAAAATATTGCGCACCAGTTGGGATGACGCCACTGGCGTCATGACGATCGATCGGGCGGAGCGCTTCGTGGTGGCCGACGCGACCAACCGCGTCGAGGTCACGCGCGATGCGAAGACCGTCTACGACTTCGACCAGGCGAGCCGTGTGCGTCTCGAAGGTGTGTTCGATCGCGAAGGGCGCACGTTCTTCAAGTTCGCCGAATCCGTGGTGAAGGTCAGCGTGACCGACCCGCGTCACCTGGGCACGGGCGAGCAGAAGGGCCGCTACTACATGTTCGAAGGCACGGGCGATGAGTTCATCGTGACGGCCGACGGCAATACGATCAACGTCAAGCGCCGCCATGAGGTGACGTATCGGGAAGTGCCGCCCGCGAGTCCGGCAGGGTCTTCCGCGGTGGCGCAATCGAAAGGAGAGTCTGCGCCGTGACCGTCCGTCATTTGATTCTCACGTGCACCCTGTTCGGCGTCGCGATAGCGGGTCGCGCCGACTGCATTGACGACGCGGCAATGTACCACCAGCTGAATCCTCGGCTGCTGCGTGCGATCGCCCAGCACGAATCGGGTATGCGTCCCGATGCGATCAATCGCAATTCCAACGGCAGCGAGGACATCGGCCTGATGCAGATCAATTCGTCCTGGCTGCCGAAGCTCGCGCAGTACGGGATCCGTCGCGAAAACCTGTTCAACGGGTGCGTGAGCGCGTACGTCGGCGCGTGGATTCTCGCGTCGAACATCAAGCAATTCGGGCCGAACTGGAAGGCGGTCGGTGCGTACAACGCGGTCACCCCTTCAAAGCAGCTCGTCTACGCGAGCGCGATCTATCGCCGCCTTATGCAACAGGGCCATTAATCATGCAGATCACCACCCGAACCCGCGCGCTGGTGCGCGTCCTCGCTGCCGTGTCCCTCTTCGCAACGGCCGTTCATGTTCGTGCGGCAGTTGATCCTGACGGTTGGCAGCTTCTTACCGCGGCGCCGAAAGCTACGGCTCAGCCATCGGCAGTGAGCGGCTCGCCGGACGCAACGCCAGCTGTCGCTGCGCCGGCAGCCAACGCCTTTTCGAGTCAGGCGTCGAACGCGACCGATGTTGCCGCGGTCGTGCTGCCTGGAGCGGGAGCGCCGCGGTCTCCCAGCACGCTGACCTTTTCGGTTACGCCGCAGGACGTCAACCTGCGCGATGCGCTCGATCGCTGGCTGCAGCAACAGGGCTGGCAACTGGCCTGGAAGATTGATGACGACCTGCCGCTCGAGTTCAACGCAGCGTTCTCGGGAGACTTCACGTCTGTCCTCGAGCAGGTCATGAAGGCCACGAACCACATGCGCACGCCCACGCGCGCGTGCCGACACACCAACAACGTCATCCGCGTGATCGCGCGCGCGGGCAACTGCCAGGACTGAGAACCATGCGCATGCACCTTTTGAAATCCGCCGTGGCGATCGGGGCCGCTCTGCTGGCCGCCGGCTGTGCGGTGACGCAGCAGGACGTGAATGACAGTTACGATGCCGCGCATCGCGTGATCAGCGACGCACTGGCGAAGGGCCCGGCGTCGATGGCGCTCGTCGAGGACGTGCCGACTGCCTTCCTTGGTGACAGACTCGTCCCACTTGCGTACGAGGCAACGCTGCCCGCCGTGTTCCGCGAGAAGGCCGTTACGCTTCCGGCGAACCTTGGAATAAAGCAAATCGCGACGCTGGTTTCGACGGCCACTGGCTATCCGGTGCATCTGAGCCCGGACGTGTTCGTGTCGCGTGACTCGCTCGTGCCTGGCCAAGGTGACGGGAAGACCCAAAGCAGCGGCGCGAAGACGGAAGAACCCGTCTACCGCCAAGCCTTTACCGGCAAGGTCGGCCTCTACATGAAGAGCATGACGTCCGATCTCGGTCTCGACTGGTCGTTCGACGGCGGCACGATCAACGTGTCCCGGTTTGTGACGCGGATGTACCAGATCGCTGCGATCCCGGGCAAGGTGTCGATCAAATCGACGATGAGCAAGGGTATGGACACGTCGACGGGCAATCAGTCCAACGGCGGCTCGGGCGGCGGGTCCGGCGGCAACACCGGTTCGTTCTCTGCGCAGACCTCGACAGGGCGGGAGGGCGATTTCGACCAGATCGCGGCCATTACCGCGGAAATCGAAAAGCTGCGCTCGCCGATGGGTCGTGTCAGCGTGAACCCGCAGAGTCGACTCGTGATGGTGCGCGACACGAAGGAAGCGGCGGACAACATCGGCAAGCTGTTGCAGCGCGAGAACGCCATATCGACGCGCCAGGTCGCGATCACGGTACGCACGATCCAGATCGCGCTGAATAACGGCAGCCAGGCGGGCATGAATGCGGACGTTGTGTTTCAGTCGATGCATGCAGGCCTCGCGCGCTACGCGATCAGCTTCATGTCGCCGACGTCGATCGCGACGGGCGGCGGCTCCGTCGGGGTCTCGGTGTTGCGCCCGGACGCGCCGTTCTCCGGTACAAACGCAGTGGTCAATGCGCTCAACAAGTACGGCCGAACCGTGCAGGACAATACGTTAACCAAAATGACGCTGAACGGGCTGCCCGTGTCGGTCGCCTCGTTCCAGAGCGACGACTACCTGCGCTCGACGGCGCCGTCAGCCGGCACCCTCAACTCGACATCGGGTGGCGTACCGGGCCTGACGCCGGGCACGATCACGACCGGTGATTTCGTGAACGTACTGCCGGCGGTCAACGACCACAATCAAATCGTTCTCGCGTACTGGGCGGATAGCTCGAAGCTGAACGGGCCCTTCACGAGCGCTGGTGTCGGATCCGGCCAGACGCAGCAACAGATCCAGCTGGCGCACACTATCGGCACCAAGGACGACCAGACGATCGCGTTGTCGGACGGGCAGACGGTCGTTCTGTATGGAGCGATGACAGACCACGCGGACAGCACGACGAATTCTGGCATCGGCGGGTTTACCGGGGCCTGGAACAAGTCGAAGACGTTCCAGATCATCATGCTGAAGGCGACGGTCGTTCCGTCGATGTGACGCAATGATGCACATTACGGAACCCCTGCCGACTGACAAACGCGCGCGGCTCGTCTTCGGCCTCGACTGGCGGGCCTACCCCGTCAAGGGCGGGCGCGCCGACCGGCGCCGCTACGCCGACGCTTTTGATGCGACCCATTTCGTCGAGTACAAGGTCGGAACGGAGCTGATCGGCGGCTTCGCCATGCCCGAGCCAGCCGACGTCAAGGGCGCGCGGCTGTATTCGGGAGCCGCGCGAATTGCGCTGCACGATCGAATCAAGTCCAGGCCTGCGGCGCTGGTGCTGCTGCAGGACGGCGTACGCGTGCACGCAGTGTTCGTGGTGCGCGGTGCGGTCCGAAGCGACGAGGTGTTGTCCCCCGAAACCGCACAGGCGCGCCGGCTCGAGATTGAACAGGAATGCCTGCGCAGCAATCTGCCGCTGGCGACGCTGGGCGTCGGCGACCAGGTGAGCGACGTCGACGAACCTTTTCAAGCGAGCGAGCTGCTCGCGAACCGGAAAGCCGGGCGGATCGCGAAGGTTCCGGTTGCGATTCCGACGGCGCTTCCGGTGCTCGCTATCGTGGGCACAACCGTCTTCGGCGGTCTGAAGCTGATGGACGTTTTGTCACCGCCGCCGCCGCCTCCACACGTGCCGACTTACGCCGAGCGTTATGCCGAAGCCGTACGCGGCACGTTCTCACACGCATTGCCGCGTGCATCGGCGCTTGCGCCCGCCTTGCTCGTGGCCGTGGGTGGCAGTGAAACAGTGCGCAAAGGGTGGATTTTCAGGGAGGCGGATTGTCCGTCGTCTGGCTATTGCACGATGACCTTTCGGCGGCAAGGCGGCACGTTCGAGGATTTTGACGGGGCGGCGACACCGGCGATGCGACCAGTGACGTTTTCGCGGGACGGGCGCACGTCCACTGCGCGCGGGCCGGCGGTTCCCAAGGTGCACATGCTGTCGCCCGAGGAGTCGTCCCAATGGCCGTCGGAACAGGCCTTCATCGAGATGCTGCAAACGCCGCCGCAGCGCATGTCGTCGCATCCGTTCGATCTCCGCGCATACGGTTACACCGTAACGCTCGGCGAAGCCCGCCCGCTCCTTGTTGATGCCCCTGCCGGCGGACAGGGCGGTCACGGCGGCCGCTTGATCAAGCAGGGCGACTGGGCGATCGAGGGCTTTCGCTGGCAAGCCCCGCTGCTCGCGAAGCTTCCGCCCAACATGACGCTCGAATCACTGAAAGTCGAACTCCGTCTCAACGATGCGGTTGGGGCGACGACGAACAGCGAAACAGGCGACTCGCCGTATGGCGTCCATTTCACCGCGAAAGGCAAATTCTATGTTTACGATTAAGCACGCACTCGTCGTTGCGGGTGTAGGGGTCGCCGTGACCGCCCACGCGGACCCGGCAGCGCCTCGCCTGTCGATCGACGATATCGACCAGATTGCGCGAGCCAACGTCGTGCGTCAGCTGTCCGGAGGCGCACCGGGCGCTTCGGCACTCCCACCAAACGCTGGCGGCATGACGACGCTGCAACCTGGTATTTCGGCAAGCGGCCCTGCCGTCCCAGGGACCCCGAAACCGGCGGATAAGCCGGCGCGCGCCCCTCGAGCCAGCGCAGAGCCCGTGTCGTTTCTGGGCGCGTATCGCGACGAGACCGGTTCGTACGTTCTGTACGCGTATCGAGATGCGATCTATCCGGCGCACGTTGGCACGACCTTGCTCAATGGCTGGGTCGTCAAGAATGTGGACGGCTACACCGTGACGGTCGCCGAAGGCGGCAGCACCCGAAAGGAGCCGATTCGTGGTGTTGCGCCGGTCCCGTCCGCAGCGACGACCGCGATTCGATCACTGATCGATCTTAATTCTCCGTTGCCGGGAGGAGGGCCGCTGCCCGGTACGCCGATCGGGAGGGCGCAATGAGCATGTTCGCAGATCACGAAGTTCCGGAGAAGGCCAAGCGCGGCCTTTTTGGACGGCTCAAAGCATTGAAGGCCGGCTTTATCGAGCCGTCCGCCGGCGCAATGCCGATCGTCGGCAAGCCACCCGCTGATATCGATGAACCAGCGTCGCCGTTCGAGCCGCAGGAGCCGCGGTTCAGGTCGACCAGCAAGCCGAAGAACCCGCGTCAGGCGATGGAAGGTCAGCCGATGACGATGGGTATGCTGTTGCGAATGGCGGAGGCGGACGTCGAAGACGTCGTCGTTGTCGACGATGCGCCGTTTGCACCGGTACGAGAAGACCGCCACGCGCATGCGGCTTCTGATCCGGGCAGCGCCGATGTCGTTGCAACGCCGGTGACGGGTGCCGACCAACCGCAATCAAGGGGCGAGGGCGATGATATGCGCACGCTCACGAACCGAGAAGATGCGGATGAGGTGATGGACCCCGTGGCAGAGCGGCCGACGGGCGACGTGCGTGTAGACGACGCGACTGAGGCGTGCCCGACGTCCGAGGCTGACGAGCCCCCCACGATTCGCCGTGTCGGCCCGGATCTCGTCGAGCCGCCAGCCATGGAGGTCGGCATCGGTCTGCCGAAATTGGTTTCGGCTGAAGCACTCCAGTTCAAGCGGATCTTGTGCCAGCGCGATCCGAATGCCGCGCTTCGAATCACCGACGCGGCGCGCCGCGAGTTCATCGCCGTCGAGCTGCAGGCCGGGATCTCGATCGTCGTGACGACGCAGCGCTTTCACGAGAGCCAGCTGTACGCCACATATCTGAAGGATCTCGGGCGTGCGGACATTGCCGTTCACGAAGAAATGGTCGCGGACGAAGACGTCATCGCTGCGCTTTACGACAAGGAGAAACAGCGGGCGGCCAACGTGGTTCCCGAATCGTCCCGCGCTATCGGCACCTTTCGCGATGTGCTGGAGGCAGCGCATGCCTACGGCGCCACCGACGCGCACTGGGAGTACCGCGATTACGTGGACGAGGTCGAGCTGCGGCTGCGCGTCGACGGCGACCTCTATTCGTACCGCAAGATGCCGAAGGCGCTGGTGCGCCGCGCGCTATCCGCGGCGTATCAGGATCTGGTCCAACGCAATACCAACTCGGGCGAGACGTTTCAGCCGACCGCGCCGCAGTCCGCGATGATCCCGCTGGTCGCCCACATGGATATCGTAAATATTCGCTGGCAGAGTGCGCCAACCGTCGGCGGTTTCGACGTCGCGCTGCGACTGCTCGACGGCAACTTCAAGAACTACAAGGTGCTGCTCCCGGAGGAAATGGGCCTGGAGCCGAGCCAACTGGCGATCATCGAGACGCTCGGCAAAGTCAGCGGCGGGGCGACCTTCCTGACAGGGGAAACGGGTTCCGGCAAGACGACGCTCTTGCGCGCACTGTCGTACCTGCTCCCCGACCGGGACCGGAAGAAGCAGTTTGCAGTCAACGAGCCGTCCGAAATACCCGCGCCGTGGTTGTCTGATATTTCGATCCAGAGGCGGCCCGGGGAGACCGAGGAAGACGCAAACCGGAAGATCGTGGAAGTGATTCGCACGCTGATGCGGATGGACCCCGACGACCTGACGATCGGCGAAGTGCGCGATGCGGTGCTCGCTGGCCTGGTCGCCGAACTCGCGCTGACCGGTCACCCGGTTCGGGCCACGCTGCACGGGGACAACATCATCGGTGCGGTGATGCGGCTGGTGGGCGGTCGCCTCAAGCTGCCGATGGACGAAGTCGCGTCCGGGAAATTTCTGAACGCCGTCGGCAACCAGAAGCTCATTCCGAAGTTGTGTCCGCACTGCAAGCGGCCGGCACGCGACGTGTTGTCGCCGCAGCAACTCGCCACTCTCGAGAAGAAGTTCGGTCTCGACACGTCGAAGATGGCTTGCCGCGACGAAGAGGGGTGCCAGCATTGCCGCCGACCGGGCCTGCTTACCCGTTCGGGCAAGGTGGCAGCCGGGATCAAGGGACAAACGCTCGCAATGGAACTGTACCAGCCGACGCCTGAATTCCTCGATCGCGTCGCGGCGCGCGACTGGCGCGGAGCGGAACACGTGTGGCGGACGAGCCGCAAGTCCGAGTTTGGCAACCCGGACATGACAGGCAAGACGGTTTATGAGCACGCGCTGTACAAGGCTGCGTGTGGGGTTATTGATCCGCGGTACATCGACGAATCGATGAGCGCGTTTGACCTGTATCGCGTGTTTCCGGAGGCGGGTGGGGGGCTGCCGTCGTGATGAAGTCGCTCATTTACTCAGCCTCCATGATGTTGCCGGCAAACGAACGCATGCGCGTCGCGACCTGGCGCTTTCGCGCTATGCGCGAAATGTTCTATCGCGAGACCCGCCTCGACGTCGCGAAGAAAGGGCTGCGCAACAGTGAAACGTTACTCGAGCGACTGACGACGCTGGAGCAGCGGCATCGCTCCCGCAAGAACATGGCGTGGCTAGCTTTCCAGAAGATCGCACAGCGCATGCGTGCCGGGGACGATTTCGCGGTCGCGATCAAACCGTTTGTACCAAATGACGAGTTCACGCTGCTGGAGTTGGCAGGACAGTCGCCGCGTGACGATGCGGCGGTACGGGGCCTCGAGCTTGCGGAGATGGCTGCACACGCAAAGGGCGTGTTGTCCGGCACGACGTCGATGCAGATGGCTTACCCGGCCTTCCTGCTCGTCTATCTGTACGGCTTCCTCGTGCTATTCGGCGCCGAGATCCTGCCGGCGACGCTCGACGTGAAACCACTGGAGAAATGGTCCGCGTTCGGCCAGTTCGTTTATGCGGTCGACACGTTTTGCGCAGAGTACTGGTGGCTGACGGGTTCGATCGTTGCGGCGTTGGTGACAGCGTACTTTCACACGCTCAAACGATGGACCGGTGAACTGCGCAACCGAGTCGACGCGATGCCGCTGATGTGGCGCAATCGCCGCGATCTGCGCGCTGCGCTGCTGATTGTGTCGTTGGCGGGATTGTTTGATTCAAACATGCCGTTGCGCGCAGCGCTGAACAAATTGACGAAATCTGCCGATCCGTGGATGCGATGGCACCTCCACCGCATGAACGCGCGACTGACGGCGAACCCAGACCAACCGATGCGCGCGCTCGATACCGGGATCTTCTCGGAACGCACGATCGACATCATGACCGACGCCGCCGGGCGCGATCAGTTCGTCGAGTCCATCAAGGATCTCGGGCAGAACTCGCTGACCCGCGTTGTCGAGGCCGTTCGGCGCAACGCGAAAGTGACCCATTACGTGCTCCTCGCGGGGGCGGCGCTGATGTTCCTGACACTTGGCGTGGGGTCGTACTTCGCAACCGGTGCTGTCGCGTTTGACGGTGCCTCTACCTCTATCAATCAGAAATTCTAGGAGTCGAATGATGAAGCAAACCAGCAAGAAACCGATGAGTCGGCCGCGTTTTGTCGGGAAAGGGCTCCGTCGACAAAAGGGGGAGCTGTCGCTGGTCGAGGCCGCAGCCGTCATGGCTGCTGCTGCGTTGATCACGCTCGTCGCGTATATGGGGCGCGGCTACATCATGGATCGCGTCCACGCTTTCCAGTTCAAGAGCGAGGCGCAGTATTTCCGCAGTGGGATTCAGGACGCTACGTCGGGCGATGTCGATTTCGCCAGTGTGTCCATGCTGTCGCTGACCCAGAACCACGCGTTCGATTCCGCGGGCCGCCGTCTCAGTACCACGACCGGTGCGTTGACCGGGCTCTTCGGTGGCCCCGTGACCGCAGCAGCAGCCACGGTGACCGCGTCTAACGACGCCGTGGCAGTCACCTATCCGGTTCCTTCGACAGTCTGCACGCTCTCGGCGGACGCGATCGCGTCCGCCTACACGATGGTCAAGGTGAACAACACGACCATCTCGGGGCCGGGTACGACGTACAGCTCGAGCGCGTCAGCCAGCGCCTGCGCGTCGGCGGGCGCAACAGCGAGCGTCGTGATGTACGCGACCCACGACCATTGAGGACAGGCGATGCTCAGCATCATCGAAACGACGATTGTGCTCGTCGCCATGGCCTTCTTGACGTTACAGGGCATCAAGGATGACGTGGCGAAGCGCCGGCGCGAGGTGCTGACTGCCGAAGGGAAGAACGAAGCGGTCATCAATGCTGCCCTGGCGAACTGGGTGACCGACAACTATGGCAACTTGGTCGCTCAACTGGTTGCGCCCGGGCCGACGGCCGTTACGCCGCCGACGTTGGCACAACTGCAGTCCTCCGGCTACCTGAAGGCAAATTACGCGGCGGGTCCGTTCTGGGGCGGCACGTACACGGTCCAAATGAGTGTCGGGCCGGCTGGCTGTTCGACCAGTGCGAGCGGATGTCGTGTCAGCTATCTCCTGTACCCGTCGAAGCCGGTGACGAGGGATGGGCAGCCGGATGTCGCGGGCGCGGGTATCGTCGCGCAGGCCGCCGGCAACGGATTCGGCTTCTCGAAGGCACAGAACTCGGCGACGGTTTTCGGGCTAAACGGCGCGTGGAACGCGGCCAATCCCGTACCCGGCGCGCCGGCAGCGGTCGTGATGGCGACGAACGGGCCAACGACGGACGGCAATTCCGTCTATATCCGGCGCGACGGTTCGCTGACCTGGACGGGCGACCAGAACGCCAACGGCGTCAGCATCAACAACCTGAAGAACCTGACGGCGACCGGCAACGTACAGGGTGCGCAACTGCTCTCGAGCACCAACGGAAACGTTTCTCGGATCGCGAACGACGGGTCCGGAAACACGAACGTCTATCAGAGCGGTTCGCTACAGGTACTCAAGGACGGGACCTCGACTTACGCGCCCTTGCATTCGGGTGACGTGATTTCAGAAGGCGTAGTGCGGCCGGGAGCCGTTGCTGTGCCGAGAACCTGGTGCCCAATCAACGGTGATGGTGCTCAGAATACCGACGGCCGCGGGCAATGGCTGTCCTGCCAGGACCACGTGTGGTTGCCGATCGGGGGCACAGCGCTTCGCTACAACTACTATGTCGTGCAAAACGGTTGGGGGGTGCCGGCCCCGTCTTGCTCGGCGGGTGGAACCCCGCAAATTGTCGTGAACCTGCAGAACGTCTATGTCGACACAACCGCGACGGTGAACGTCACGACGTCTGGATCAGGACCGTGGACCGTATGGATTACGGATGGAAGTGATAGCGGTATCGCCGGTTCGGCTGTCGCCGAGACCTACTGCGCGTTTTAGCGGAGAGAAAGAATGACAATTATGCCGCGAGTGCTTTTTGCGCTCGCTGTTTGGCTGGCCTTAGTGGCCCGGGCTGACGCAGCGCCAGTCCGTTGCTCTTACGGGTACCAGGATTCTTCGTGCACGACACCGATCCAGAATGCACCGATTCCCCAGCCGCAGTGCCAGTCCGGGGCGGGCTGGACAACAGTTTCAGCGGCAGTCTGGCAGGGATCGCGTTGGAGTGCACCGCAATGCAATTATCAGGCACCCCCTGCTTGTCCGAGTGGTTACGATATGGTCTTACCGTCCTCGTGGAGCGGTTCCAGTTGGACCCAGCCAACCTGCACTCCGCATGTAACCCCGCAGCCGTCTGCGACGCCACTTTCGCAATGCAGGGCGCTGTATTTCGCGAATCCTGCGCCGTACCCGAGCTTTACGCCTTCCAAATTCGTCACGTACTCGAATGATATGTGGGCATGGGGATCCGTCTCCATGAGTACGGACCTTGGTTCAACCCTCGTTGATCACGATGACGTTTTCGGTGATGTCATCAGCCCGAATGGAACCCGGGCGGTTATAGCGATGGGGCATTCAGGAGTTTGGCCGGTGGAGTTTGGATGCGTAATCGATAATAACCTTCATGTCATCGGTTACGGATGGAGTCGCCTCCCGACTGCGCCCTGGGGGCTATGACGATATCGAGATGTCGAAAACGACCTGCCGAACGGATTGCTCGGCAGGTCAATGACGCTTCACGTCAGCCGACGACATTCCCAGTCGTGAACGAGAAGGTCCGGGAGAACGAGGTGCCGTTCACCGTGCCCGTAACTGATACGCTGTAGGTGGTATTAGGCGACAACGGCGAGGTCGGATATGCAATCGCCTGATACTTGCCGAGTAGCTTGTTCGGATCGGTGTTCGCATTGAGAATTTGAATTGCAACAGCACCGGACGGTCCAGTCATGGATGCGGATTGCAGCGTGATTGAGTCGGAGAGGTTACCCATCACGACGATCGGAGTGCCCGAGCCAGACGACGATACGTTCGGAGGAGCCGGAATTTCACCAACCTCGCGATACGGGACACCGGTCACGCCATCACATGGGAACGTTTTCGGTCCGTTTTGAATCGTCTGCGCGCTTGTGCTGTACAGACTGATCGACTGCCAAGATTCCGTATAGGTGTAGGAGCCCGAACTGGCCTGAGTTTCATACTCGCCGAAACCCGCGTTATCGACCGGGAATGCAGCAACGACGGCGTGGTATGCGCCACCTAGCAGCGAATAGACGAACTGTTGCCCAGCAAGGGCCGCATTGAAGTTGCTCGTGAATACGGCGTTCCCGGCTCCGCTAGCTCCGACTCCAATAGGGCCATTCGGAAAACCCACCGCGGTCGCCCGATCAACATAGCTGGCTCCCGTGTAACCTTGATTTCCGGCCAGCTCCGAATCTGTCACCGCGCCATTGAGCCCAATGTATTTTGCGTGATTCTGGGCGGCTTGATCGAGCACGGTGTTCTGCTTGAGGGCAGGGAAGCCGCACTGTTGACGGTACTGGTTCAGCAAATTGAATGCGGCAAGTTGCGCGCTCTGTGTGCTGTATTGAGGGCTACCGACCGTACCGGGCACGGCAGGCGGCGTCGAGCCGCCGCCGGACGATCCGGAGTTCCCGCCCGAGGAGCCAGAATTGCTGCTCGGCGCACCGTTGGAACTGCCACTACCGTCACCACCGCCTCCGCCGCATGCTGCGAGCGCCAGAACCGTCGCTACCGAAAGGGCAGAAAGGCTGATGGTCGTGATCTTCTTCATTGTTGGTCCTCATTTTGTTGTCGGGTGCGCACCTTGCGAACCCTTGATTCCATCCTACGGACGCGGCGGCGAAGTCAAGTTCGCGTGGCCGACGGCCCACTTTTCAAAATGGCTTGGGCGAGCCAAAAAACCGCCAATTCTAAATTACGGCCCGATTTCATCAGACTTAATGGGGTTCTGGCAAAAAATCCCGCCATAGGGCGGGAATCAAGTTTTGGCGCTCATCTGGCTCGTCGTCGCTTCCAGTGAAATACCCGCAACCCGACGAAAGCCACGCCCAACAGCACGGTCGACTTGTACGGAATCGCCGAAGACACGGCAGGGACGACTTGCGCACCGACGTACATGCACGTGAGTGCGACCAGCACCTTGCCGAACCACGGCCTGACCAGCAGTCCGAGCATCGGTGGCGGCTGACTGCCAGCCCACGCGGGGTAGGCTTCGTTGATCTGCTCGAGCTCGAACGACTCGGCCTGCGTTTCGCGCTGCGACTGGTAGAACCGTTCGTATCGCTCGAATCGGCCGTCGCCACGGCCGTCGAGCCAGGCGGCATTGCTTTCGGCGACGAGGTAGGCGAGGTCGTCCATAGGGCGCCTAGTGAACGTAGACCGCCGCCCACGGCATCGCCGCTCGGACGTCGACGATGACTTGCCCGTCGGCCTCCGAGTAGTACTGCTCAGTCTCGGCGTCGTACCACGCGAACTGCGGCCTGCGATCGCCGTTGATCACGATCAGGCTCGCCGGCAGGTCGGGGAGGGCATCGGAGTCGGGGCGATCGTTACTGTTCCTCATTGCGCGCCCTCGCTTTGCCGCCGCGGCGTTTCGCGCCAAGCTGCCCCGTGCAGGCCGGACAGTCGAAGCTATGGTGCATCTCGATTTTCGTCTCGTTATTGCTGACGATGTATTCAGTTCGGCAGGTCCGGCACGGTGCAATTGTGAGTCGGTTGTCTGCTGCCATCGCGCGAGTCAGGTTGCAGCCGCGGTCGACGGAGATCGAGTGCTGGCCGCCGAAGATCTGCTGGTAGACGTCGTTGGTGGCGATCAGGGCTTGCGGTGCGTTGGCGCCGGACGCCAGCGCGGCGCGGTAGAGCCACGTGAAGATCGTTCCGTGGAGGCGATTGGTCGGCGTCTCGACGAACCAGTTGAGCGAGTTCGGCGTGTTGCCGCACGGCGAGCTGGTGCCGTGCATCTCGACATACCGCTGGCGCATCGCGTTCTGATTCAGCCGGAACAGGCTGGCGGCCGTCGATGCGCGGCAGCCATATGCCATCAGGGCGTGGGCGTACGTCTCGTTCTTGTCGCGCGGCAGGCGCAGTTCGCTCCAACCGGCCTTGCCGGGTGCGCTGTTCATTCGGATTGGCGAGGTCGCCATGATCTGGTGCGCGACCATCTCGTCGCTCAAATCGCTGGCGGTGAACTGGTACCAAAACGTCGTCGAGTTGAAGCGCCACCGGAACAGCGGCAGACCGTTCATTCGACCGAGAGCAATTCTCAGTCTGTAGGTCGGTACCGACGCAAGGTAGGCGGCTACCTCGGTCGTGATCCCGAGGAGCGGGGCAGCAAGCACGCTCAGGTGAATGACGCTCGTGACCAGATCGAGGAAGACGCGGTTGTGGTGCTCAACCGAGAACTTCGCGAGCGCGTCCAGCGGGGGAAGTTTGCGAAACAGCTGATCGACCGCGACGGTTGTGGGGGTATCGTCGACGAAGCAGCGCCAGTCCTCCACCGACTCGAGGGTTGGAGCGACCATTAAAAATGGCGTGCGCAAGAGGTTTCGCAACGACGCCTCGTTGTGCTTGACGTGGTCGATCTCTTTGCGCTCGACGGCCAGAATGTCGTTGAAGGCGCCATCCATCTCAAGCAGCCATTTCATCTGGTCGACGAGGTCGAAGTTTGTCACCTGGATGCGCTCGGTTAGCCAGTGTGGTACGTATAGTCGCTCGATCGACCGGTAGGTCTCGCGCGAGTTTTTCTTGTCCATTTTTCTATCTCTCTTCTACTGCACAACAATGTTGCTCGGCCCGCCAAATTCAGGCCCTTAAGGCCGCCGCCACCTCGCCATGGAACTTGCCGATCAGGTCGCTGAATGCCTGAAACAGCGGTTTGAAGCGGGCCGGATTTCCGTCAGCGGTCGCGAGCAACTGCGCGCTGTGGTAGTCCTGGACGAACGAGCTGAAGGTGTCGATCAGCCCGCGGATTTTCTTTTCGAGCACCTCGCTCGCTTCGATCGACGCACGGTGCTCCTGCACGCGGGCCTCAAGCTCTGAAAGTTGTGCTTGAGCCTGCTCAAGCTGGGCGCTGGCTGCATCGAACTCGGCGAGCTTTGCCGACATCGCTTCCTGCAGGGTCGTGTAGGACTCCGGCAGCGTCGGCACCGGGACTTCGGTCTTCAACGGGTTCGCTTTCAGCTTGACGATTTCGGCGGTGAGCTGCTCGACTTCGCGTTCCCTGTTCGCGATCGTGTGCTGCAGTGTGCTCACCTGCTTGCCGGTCGAGGCGAGTGAGACCTGAGTTTCCTGCGCCTTCACTTTCTCTCGGGCTTGTTCCTGTCGCACGTTTGAAAGTTCGGCGGAAAGGCGGTCGATCTCCCTTTGTGCGTCGTCCAGCCGTCCGACGGTGGCGGTCAACTGGGAGGTCGCCTCCTCGATGCTGTTGTCCTTTCCCGCGATCTGATCCTTCAGTGACGCGATGAGGCGTGTGACTTCGCTCTTGCTGAGGTCGGGGTTCTCGCGCTTTGCCTCGATCACCTTCTCGACAACTTCATCGCTGATGTGGTTGTGGACGAGCAGAGACATGTCGCTGATCGTCAGCATTTCGACCGCGCCAATATTGTTCGAGAATTTGTTGTAGCACCGGATGTACAAGCTGACCGATGACTTCGATTTGCGGAAGAGCTTGGTGAGAAAGGCGTAGACGAGCTCGGCGGCGTGGTTCCGGACCTTCCGACTATCCCCTTGCGTACTGACGAAATGCCCGATCACGGAGGCATGGATGTGCGCAAAGTTGCCGCCAATCCGCATATGTTCCTGCAGGATCTTGCGAGTCGAATGCGCGACCTCCTCGCTCTCATGGATGATGATCCGAACCAGGTTTTCGGGCAGATCGGCGAACACCTCGCGCGCAGTGGCACTGAGTTCGAGCTTGTCGGGGACGTGCGCAAACGTGGCCGGCAGGTCGAGTTCGTCGATATCTGACGCGGGATTGTCGGGGACGGTGGGGTTGAAGGTTTCGTCGTCTACAGACTTCGACGTTTTCTTGGACAAAGCGCTCTCCAGTAAAAGGGGCCTTCCCTGGCACGGGTTAGGCAGCAAGTCGGGTTGGGCGGGGCCGTCCGACGGAAGCGAGACTTGGGGGGGTGTGCACCAGCTTACGCGGCGCTTTTTCGAATCAGGGGCCGAAAGCTGCACGAAACAATGTGCCTTTCGCGGAATGACGCCCGCCGTCAATCTGAAACTAAATGTTACAGATTGTAAGAAAAGGTAAACTGCCGGTCATATGTTTACGGTTGAATTTCCCGCAACTTTATGGCGGTGTGCGGATAGCGCCGATCCGGTTGGGTCGTCCACGCTGAGACGACGCACGACACCCCAGGCTGCCGGGACGTTGATGCTCGGATTCCCGGATTTCGCATGCCGATCCCGTTGGGTTCGCAACCAGTAGCCGAGGTCGCGGAGGGTGACCAGGGCGAGGGGCAGGTCAGCGGAAAGGGTACATGCGTCGTGAGCAAAGACGCCGAGGCCTTGTACGTCCCACGTAGCCGGGAGCGTGCCACGCAGGAAGGCGACCTTCGCGCGGTTCTGGCTGATCGGCGAGCGGCGCTCCTCCACCTTGCCGCCGGGCAGGTGGCAAACAAGGAGATCGGGGGTCCGGCCGGGCAGGATCGAGCCGGCCCAGTTCTTGGTCTCGATCACGAAGATGCCGAACGGCGTGACGACGAGGTGATCGACCTCGGCGGTCGGAAACTCGGTGCCCGGCGCGTGAAGCAACAACAGCGCCGTGGGATGCACATAGAAGTCGCTACCGCAGAGCTGGGACAGAATGCGGCGCAGTTCGTCGTTCACGCGCGCCTCGCCTTCGTTGCCCGATGCTTGACTCCGTGTTACCGCTGGCGTCGATATGCGACGCGGGTGGGGTTTCGCGTACTGCTTGTACAGTGCCCAAGCACCGCAAAGAAGAATGATCGTCAAGACCATGTGGATGCGCCTCGTTTGTTGAAGTGACGCGTCCAGTTTGCCGCCGAATTTTCGAAGTCAAGTTTCGGAGAAAGCTATACGATTTTCTGGAGCATTCTCGGTTTAGTCCCTCAACCGGTTGCGTTCGAGCGATGGGGCCAAAGCTGTACCCGATTGGCGAGCATTCCACGCGGACCGCGCTTCGGCGCGGCTTACTCTACCTCTATCACGCGTTCCTGACGCATCGACATTCCTGAGCCAACTGGCTCTGCCACCTCGCGGCCTGCCCGCACCTTCCTTTCGATCGGCCCTGAGCTGTTTCGTGCGCTGACCACATGGTTGCGGACGAAAGTGCTTCGCGCCGATTTCCTTGCTCGTTCTGAGCATCGAAACCACCGGGCATTGTCCGGACATTCCCTTGTTCGATTTTCTCTGGAGAGAAAGATGTTGAAGTCCCTGATCAGCGGCGCGGTCAAATCGCCGGCCAAGCTCCTCGCTCTGTGCCTGGCGGTATATATCGCCGCGCACTCAGTTCTCGTTTTCATCTTCCTGATCGCTGCAACATTCAACCACTTCAAGAACAGCGCGAAGAGTGCACCGCGCTCTGCCGAGCGCGATAGTGGCGACCGTTACGATGTTGACGAGGCTCCCCAACAGGCGAATCGCCGCCAAGGCGCATCTGCACGTTCCGTTGTGCAGGCATCGCCGACCCCGCAACGGCAGTACGCGAAATCGGCCGTTGTCATCCCCATGAAGGCGCGGTCTAGTCCGACGAGCGCCCAATCTCTGAAGACGGGCACGAAGTAAGTCGCCCCTGTCCGACCATGCGAAGAAATTCGCACGGTCGCCCCCTATCTCCCACCGGGAACCACGTTCCCGGTAAGGGGAATGAGGTGCCCGGTCGATACACGGAGCACGTTCATGGAACCGCATGTGGCTGGTTGGCAGCTCGACATGTTCGGCAGCGAATCGCCGATTCTCATCACCCCACCTAAACCCGATCCCCTGCCGGATCCCGATCTCTGGGAGCCGCACGTGCGGGAAAAGCTTGCCGAGGCGGTGGTCTTCTTCGCCCTCGACAGCCGACATAGCGACAACGTGCCCGAAGCGTTGATCGACTGCGCCGAAATGCTGCATCAACGGCTGTGCAACCGGCCGGTCGACAAGGTCGACTACTACGCGACGCTCGGCTGGATCATGGAGCTTTGGACGGGAGCGATCCCGTACCAAGTCGTCTGCGCGCTCGGGCGAGTGCGGCCGCGCGCAATGCAGGACGCGATCCGAGACAATCCGTTGCTCAACTATGACTTCATCCGACTCAACCGCTGGTGTAGCGGTCAACTGTCGCTGGAGGCGCAATGGGTGGCGTAGCGATGTTTTTCACACGCCTGCTCGCGCAAGCGTTTCCCGGCGGCCCCCGGGCGTCGACGGCACATCAGCCGCCGGCGTCTGGAAGCGGTGAACGCACGGTCGGGACTGGCGCATCCAACGAAACGTTCGTGACGATCGATGGGATCGCCCATCTGTTCGTCGACGAAGGCGATTGCGTGGTCGAGTTCGCACCGGCATTTGACGACGCACCAGGCGACACGATGTTCGGTACGAAGATCCTGCCGGCGCTGGCGCCACATTGGGCGCTGGTGAACGAGCACGCGGTTCCGCTGAAGGATGCGATTGCCACGGCGATCCGTCGCGAAAGCGTACCGGCGTCTGCCGCACCGGGCGGTACCTCGGCATCTGCAGATTCGGATCCTCGGCCGCCGCAACCGTCGGACGCGCCGCAATCGACATCTGACGAAGAAGGCGAACGACGCCGCTCATCACCAACAGGCGAGTCCAGTCGGTCCTGGAATCAGCGTGGTGGCAGTGATGACGCGTGGCGTTCGTCCGCGGTTGAAGGCCGGATCACGGGTTGGGGCGAAGAAACCTTCCCCGATCGTCGACAGGGTAAATCTCGTACCTATCGTTCGTTTGCACTTCGTCTCGAGACGCGGGGCGGTGAGCAGGTACTACAGGGCGAGGGACTGAAAGAAGCGATCAACGACTGTGGTTGCCGCGTCGGCGACATCGTCACGGTGAAGCGTCTGCGCAAGATCAAGGTACCGGCGTTCCGCAAGGACGACGGTTCACCCATTCACAAGAACGGCCAGCAAGTCATGTGGGACAAGTGGCTGTGGTCAATTACCAAATGAAGGAGTTCTAGATGGCCTCTGTTAACAAAGTGATCCTCGTCGGCAATCTCGGTGCGGATCCGGAAGTACGCTACCTGCCGAGTGGTGATGCCGTGGCAAATGTGCGTCTTGCGACGACCGACCGCTACAAGGACAAGGCGAGCGGCGAGTTCAAGGAAATGACCGAGTGGCATCGCATCGCGTTCTTTGGCCGGCTGGCCGAGATCGTGAGCGAGTACCTGAAGAAGGGCAGCTCGATCTACATCGAAGGCAGGATTCGCACACGCAAATGGCAAGGCCAGGACGGGCAGGATCGCTACTCGACCGAGATCGTTGCTGACCAGATGCAGATGCTCGGCGGCCGCAATAATGGCGGCCGCGGCGAAGGCGGTGGTCACGGTGGCGATGGTGAGTTCGAGCAGGGCACGCGCCGTCAGGTAGCTGCCCCGGCATCGCGCCCGGCATCCAGCCAACCGCCTGCAAACACCTCGGCACGTCCCCAGCATTCGGCGCCCCCGCCGGCTCAGACGCAGTCGCATGGTGGCGGCGGCGGCTTCGACGACATGGATGACGACATTCCGTTCTGATTTCCCGTATCCGAGCAAGCCGAGGGCCGCGCTCTGATCCCGGGAAAGCTCACCATTCAGCTTCGCTCTCCCGATTTTTCTCACCTTTAGCGTGTGACGTGCCCTTGGGCACGTCACACGCCGTCTTTCTTCCTTCCCGCATTTCCTTGGTCCGCTGACGTTGCTGAACCAAGCCGACGCGCTCGCGCACGGCTTCGTTGAGCAAGCGTTTCTGCGCCTGTCTCAGGCATCGATAAAACCCGCAATCCGAAAGGAGAGATCTATGAACGTGAAGTGTTTTTGCCTTTCGCGCCGCACGGGGCTCTTCGTGTCACGTCGATTCGACGCGACGTTGGAGGACTCGACGGTCGAGGGAGTTGGTGATCCATCCGTGCTGACTGCTCGAGTGGCGGCCGATGCACGCGTTTCCGCCGTCGGTCGAATGGAGGACGAATCATGCGTGAACTGAAAAAGCTGAATCTTGCGGCCCTGGACTGGAACAACATCTTTCCGCACTACATCGACAGTCGATTTCTTGGCAATGGCAAGCGTTGGTGGACGTGCCCGCTCTGTGATGGGGAAGAGACATTTCGGCTCTTTCCCGCCGAAAAAGACCCTAGCGGCGGTTGGCATTGCGCACGTTGCCTGAAGGGGGGCACGGGTGTGCAGCTTATCCGTGAGGTGACTGGCAAGCCGTATCGCGAGATCTACTATGAGCTCGAGACCGGCAACTACAACGGCGGCATTCCCGTCGCAGTAGCGCGCAAGGCGAAGCCTGTCCCGGCCCGGCCTGAAAAGAGCGACAAGCAGAAATGTTGCGAGATGCAGGCAGCATGGGATGGTGCCGCCCCGGTCACGAGCGATTCGCCTGTGTGGACCTACCTGTCCACGCGAGTTCCGGGGCTGCGGCTTGAATGGATCGGACGTGATGTGCGCTATCACCCTGGCATGGAGTACATCGACGCCTTCGGGAAGAAGCAGGGGAAGTTTCCCGTGATGCTGCTGCGAGCGCGATCGCAGGTCGGAAAGCCGCGGCGCCTCCACCGGACCTACGTCACCGTTGACGGCGAGAAGGTTCCTTTTCGCACGAAGAAAGGGAAACAGCGAGCGAAGTTGGAGATGAGCGCGCCGGCCGGAAGTTTCGGGTCGTCGGTGTTGCTCAACACGACGCGGTCTCGCACGCTGGCGTTGGTGGAAGGCGCAGAGACTGGTTTTGCGGTCGTCGCTCGGTATGAGAATCGCATCGAGGTACGCAGCCTGCTGAATTGCGGTGCCCTCGAACATGCCGATATCAACTGGACCGACTACGACCACGTGATCATCTACGCCGATCGCGATGAGGTCGACCGTCTGCGGGGCTTTAGGCCAGGTGAACATCACGCGCAGGTCCTTGCCGATCGTATTCGCGAACACGGCAAGCGCGTTTCGATCGTGACGTCAGTGGTCGACGGCGTGGATTTCTGCGACGTGTGGAAGATGCAGCACCAGCGGCGGACGCGACAGCGTGAACTCGTCCGGGCCCGACAACTAGCGCGCGAGGAAACGCGGAAGCGGAACTTGGCGCGAATCCGCAGTTTTGAGATGTGCGCAGCAGTGTGACTTTGACGCCGGCGTTTGCCGGCACATCTTTTCTTACCCGGTGGGGATACGTCCCCTCCGGGCCGTATAGCGCCGGGCCACATCACGAGGTGAATGATGGGCTCGTTTCGACTTGTGCTGGATGAGTTTGAGGTGGTCGAGGCACCACCTGCGGTGGCGCCTGAGGGATCGCCGGACCACTCCGAAGGCCCGCGCTTCGACGTGATCGACCGGCAGCTTGAAGGTGACGATCGCTACATCCTCCGGGATGAAGCGTTCCAGCCGGCGGTCGATTTTTGTATGGCTTGGCTCGAAGAAAAAGCGAAGAGCAAGACGCATTAACGTGGCAAAAGGCGGCTTCCCTCGGGAAGTCGCCTTTTTTTTGCTCAATCGCCCACGAGGATGAGCACCAGGAGGAGCACGAAGCGGAAGATCCGCCACGTCCCACTGGCCCACAGTGCGCCGATCGCGCCACCGAAGAGAAACAGCATGGCGAGGTCACCCGCACCCGCCTTGCGCATGAAGCAACCGACCAGCCAGATCGCCGAGCACGCCATCACGATGAGGAGGCGGCGCAGCACAAAAGGGAGGGCGCGGAACCTGCGGGCGATCGCTGACAGCGCTCCGGCGACGGCGTTCATTTCCCGTCCTTGTTGTTGGCCATGTGGGCGTGCCACGCGGCGACGAAGTACTCGGCTGCGATGACGGCCGCCGCTGCGGCGAGCCAAAAGAACGGGGACGCCAGCTTGTGGATCAATTCCCCGTTGCGGACCCAGTCGATCAGTTCCAGCATGTTGTTCTCCTTATCCACCGGTGCAGGGCGTGGAACACGCCTTGAACACCGACCTCGTACTGCCATTTTCTCAGGTCTATTCGAAAAGCAAGTCGCGATCAAACGCGGTGGTCTCCTGTCACATCCACGTCCCGAGCTGATCGTTAAGCGAGTCGTCAAAGCCCACCCTGTCGAGGCTTCCATCCCCGACGCGGAGCATCTGAAACTCCTCGCTACCGCCCGCGTCCGTGTTGCGTGCGGGTGGTGCCTGTCGTGGTGTCGGCGTCGCAAACGTCGCGGCCGCCGGCGGGGCGGTGATGCCGTGCCCAGTCAACTCCTGACGCAGCGCGGCTTCCGCCAGCGACTTGAGAACGGCTGCCCGGCGACGGGCCGAGGGACACGTGCTCAACCGCTCGAACAGCAGCGGCGACACGAGCTCGTTGATCGTGATGGTCATCTCGATCTTGTCGCTCATGTCGGCTCCTTATCGACGTTCGCGAGCGATGGTCGATTCACCGACCAACAGGAATCCTCGAACGTTCGCGTAACACGGCGCGTCGATCACCTCAATCACAACGCGCGGAAACGCGCGGCGAATGATCGCCGCGTATAGTGCCGCGCCTCCGCCGGCCAGGATAATCGACCGGACGTTCGCCAGCCGGCCGACGTTGTTCTGTATTTCCTTCACGACACCCGAGATCAGCGGTTGCGCCTGCTCGAGATAGGGCGCGAGGTCGATGTTGGTACCGTAGAAGAAGAAAGGCTTCTGTTCGCGCAGCGCCTTGTCGATCCGCTCGATATCTTCTACAGCGTCGCCCTGGTCCCGCGCAATCAGCGACGCGATCCGCTGATAGATCTGCGATGCGCCGCCCGGCATGCCCCCGCTGCGCTTGTCGTCCATCGTGAAACCGCTCGCGTAGACCCAATCTGTCGTGAAGTAGCCGACGTCGATGACGAGGTGCTCGACATCTCGCGCGAAGCCGCCTTGGCGGTTGCTGGACGCGAGGACGAGCGAGCCGAGCGGCTGCGGGATCACCATGACCTTGTCGATCTTCACGCGGCCGGCGCCGAAATCCAATTCGCCGGCGAAGCGTTCCTTGAGTTCGGCCGCGTACTTCTTCATATTGTGGACCGGCAGGCCAAGCACCAGGCGTTCGATGTGTGAGACGCCGGCGAAGTGGATTGCGCCGAAGAGCAGCGCGGCATAGTTGTCCGAGAGGACGTAGTCGTCCGCAAGTGTGCGCCCCGTGTTGCCGTAGGCGGCGGTTAGCGAGACGTCGGGGCCGACCTCGTACTCGACCTGATCGACTACGATCGGGGCGACCTTGCGCGCGGTCAGAATCCCTTCTCCGTAGCCGGCGAGGGAGCGACTGGCCGCAAGTGGCGCAAGGGAGGGGAACATGCCGGTGGCGACAGAGTTGTTCGCGGCCCTGTGGGCGTACTTCGTATTGCCGTAGCCGACGTCGATAGCAAAGACTGCAGTTCTCAAGAGCGACTCCTTCGGTCGATGGTTTGGGGATGGCAGGTGCAACGTCGAACCCGGAGTCGGACTCCGGCACAACATCCATTCAAAAGTCCTAGATAAAGTCGGACGTTGACAACGGGCCATTTCCGAAGTCGGACATAAAGTGGGAGATAGCAGTGGCGAGCCCTTGAATCTCCCGGATAAAGTCCGAGATTGCGTGATTCAGTCTATCTAGCGCGGTGCAAAGTCAAGTTTCGGAAAGCGGCGCACTTCCCACCAGCTTTCGCGCGTCCGTGCGTGACAAATCGGCCTATTCTTGGCATCACCTACCGCGTCATCGACGCATCGAACCTGAGCGTCAGGCGCTCAAGCCCCCCTTCTGGCCCGTCCTGGGCCTCCTACGCAGTGAAATGTCCGGGCCGCACTTTGAAGCGGCCTTTTTCTGAAGCAAATCAAATACACAGTGGTCCACCTTGAGGACCCCTGGACAGTGCGATATCCATACGATCGGCGGCGGTTTGCCGCAATGGGACGCAATGAGGACATGTGGACACCGGACACCGGACAGTCCACGCGGCCTCGTTGGCGTCTGCTCACGCCCTTTCAGCGAACGAGCTGGGTGCGTTCAGGAAGCCCGATACACCGCGGCTGACATGAACGTGCTTGGGGGCGGGGGAAGTCTTGCGACCCGGAGAGACCGGTATCGCGATTCCCTGATTGGAAGAACGAACGGTAGGCGCAGCCGTAACCCAAATGCGCAGCAGGAATTGCCCGGCACTTAGCCCGGCGCCGGCGACCGCGAGGATCGTCGACGTCGAGACGCGCAAGCGTCAGGCTGGCAGGGTAGCCACGAAGCTGAACTGTGCGGAGACAATCCGCGCAGCGCGTCCGACAAAGCGGGCGAGAAATGACCGGCGACGGCTTGCGCGAAGCGCGGGCTGCGTCGGTCACGGCAGCAGGATGGACGGTCGGATTGCATGCACTTCCCATGCACCGGGCTGATCGGATGGAATCGCTAAAGGACCGGAAGCAGCAGGACCGCGCCGACGGATATCGGCGGAGCCATTTGTGCGAGAGCAATGGCGGTAGAGGAAGGGACCGGGGCAGCGCCAGGTAGGGGCGCTCACGCGATGGATGATGGAGCGTCTTCTTGAGACGGCACAAACAATCAGGAATGGATCGCGCTGGCCGACCTTGGGAAAGGCAGCGCGGAGCGAGTGCCGTTGATTGATGCACGATCCGCGGTACCGAGCGGATGTCGCGCGAGCCGACGGCGCCGCACGAAGTAGGCTTCTTGGGTGGGGCGGCACTCGAGCGTGGTGCAGCGAACGTCGGTTCTTGACGGTGCTCCCTCGCGTCGTACGATGGGTTCGCGAATAGGATCGACACTCGCTCTATCGGTTGAGGCCGACGACGTCGCGGAGCGTGAGATCTGCGCGGGCGCCGCGGAAAGGTGCGACGAGCTCGGGATGAACGGTTAACGGTATTGAGCGGTGGGTGAATCCCGCCGGGTGTGAGCGGCGTCGGCCGCAAGGAGTAGGTGTATGGCTGCGATCCTCAACGTTCGCGCTGTTGTGGGCCGCTATCGACTGTCGCCCGAGTTGCGCGATGCGCTGCTGGTGCTCTTCGATCAGCACGTCGCGGAGATCCACAGCACGACGCGGATCAGCAAACGCGCGTTGTCGATCAAGACGCAGGAATACCGGGCAACGGCGATTTGCAAGGCGTTCGTTGAACTACGCGAAGGCGGGTTCGCCTTGCAAACCCCCTGGTCGTTGAAAACCAAGCACGTCGAATACCTCGTCGATCGATGGGTGATGGATGAGCAGTCGGGCGGCACGATCGAGAACAAGCTCACGTATCTGCGGGCGCTCGCGCAGTGGCTGGGCAAGGCGAATCTCGTCGGCACGCTTGGCGATTACGTCGATCGTCGTCAGGCGGGTCTTGAGCGGAGCTACGTGGCGATAGAGGACAAATCGTGGGTGGCGAACGGGGTGGACGCCGCGGCCAAGATCGAGGAGATCGCGAAGACGTGTCCGTACACGGCGGTACAACTCAAGCTGCAGGCGGCGTTTGGGCTGCGCGTCGAGGAGAGCTTTATGCTCCGCCCAGTGGAAGCCGTGCGCGATCCGCGAACGCTTGCGGTGACGAGGGGAACGAAGGGTGGTCGACCACGTGAAGTACCGATCGAGCGGAAGATCGCGATCCTGGAGGAGGCTGCACGCCTGAGAAATGGCGTCACGGGGTCTACGATTCCGGTCGGCCGCACGCTGAAGCAGTGGCGTGACTGGTACTACTACGTTCTTGCCAAGCACGGCGTGACAAAAAGCGGGATCGGTGTGACGAGCCACGGACTGCGTCATGAATATCTGCAGACACTCTATGAGGAGGTAGCCGAAGTGGCGGCGCCTATCAAGGGTTCGTCGGCGCGCCCCGATCCTGCTGCACATGAGGATGCGAAGCGGCGGGTGGTCGAGGCGGCCGGTCATAGCCGAACGTCCAAGGCGAATGCCTACCTGTCGACCTTCGCCCGGCAGGAGGAGCTGAAGAAGGCGCCGCCGACCGTCGACGCGGTGAAGCTTGCGCTCGAGGCGGCGAGAGGAAACAAGAGTCATGCCGCGGCGGCGCTGGGCATTTCGCGCCAGGCGTTGTACCGAATTCTTGGCGCGCCCAAGAGAGAAGTGACTTGATTGAACGCACTGACGCAGACGGATCGCGCAGTTCCCGTGGTCGATGATCGGGTCGCCGGAATGCGCCTGAAATTATGCGGTGATACGGAGATTGCGACGCACCTTCGCCGGCTAAACTGAGTGTGTCTCTCAGGTTCTGGCACGGCCCTCGGAAATCGCTAGAACCATCTTTAAGCCGGCGAAAGCCGGCTTTTTTTTCGCTCAGCGCCGGTGTCTTTGAGCGCCACGCACTACCAGGTCAAGTAGTGGTCTGATGCCCGACGCAAGTTTCGGGTGCGCATGGAGGAATCGCGCAAGCGGCGGTGATGTCCGGTAGTACGTCCGGATTGCCCATCGCCCCAGCTTCGTGGTCCGGAGGACGCCGTCACGGTACGCGCGGAGAGTGAGAACTTCCGGCGCGTCATAATCGCCGTAGACGGCCGACGCGATAAAGCACATACCGAACCGCTTGAACGTAGCCGCGCAGTACGGGCAAACGGACCGCTCAGGCCGGCCCCGATGCGTAATAATGCGCGGGACCATCTTCTTCTTGCAGGCGATGCATTCGACTCGGTCATCACGGTGTTGCGAAGTCGAGCCGCTGGATGCTGGTTTCTCAATGATGTGCACTTTCGCGGCGCGCGGACCCCGCTTTCCCGAAGTGGCTTCGAACTCAACGACGTACCCGTCGCGTGGGGCCTCGGCGCCGATGACGTCGCTCACGTGAAAGAAATAGTCGGTGGCCGTCTCCCCGTGGATAAAGCCGTGGCCCTTATCCTTCGAAAACCACTTTATGGTTCCTCGCATAGTTCTGTAGTTGTAGTTGGTTGAGTGCGTAATGATATCCGGCTCGCACTCTCTTGCCGGATTCCGCAGTGTTGCTCTATTTCTACCAGCGGTCGCGATCAGGCATGGCGTCGACGGCGACTGCGATCCGATCCTCGAACAGGAAGTCGCGGTGCTCGTTCGGAGAGTGAATCTTCGGGAACTGAACGTAGTCCTCGCCATCGATCTCGATCCATTTCGCCAACTGCACGAGCTTTCGATACCTTGCCGAGTCTTCGAGTACGGGTGCGATTGGCCAAGTGTCGAAGGTCACGACAGTCGCATCGACAATTCGCTGGGCCAGCATCTTGAAGATCGGGCCGATCTCCGTCCAGTCTCCGTCTGCGCGGGACAACATGTCGAGCACCAGCTGCGCGTCGCACGCGCCGAGCTCGCGCTCGATGAGCTTGCGTAGATCATTTTGCGTCACCGCCGGTCTGTTGAGGCGCCGGTTCCATGTTTCAGCGCACCGGTTTTTCGCGGCCGTCTCGTCGTCTCCAACCGGTTCCCATTGCGTCGACATCCCGCATCCGGTGCAGCAGATGCAGACCAGCGATTCGGTAAGAGGGGCTTCAGGGGGGCGGGGAAGTACATCACCAAAACGAGGAGGGCCGCCGAAACGGCCGAACTGGCTAAAATCGAATCGGTGATTCTCGTCGCATTCAACGAGTCGTTGCGATCGGCCGACGGTCGGCCGGCCGCCACAATGCTCACATGGATAGAGCTGTTCGATCATTTTAGAAAGAATATTGTTTTCAAGTCGCCCGCATTATTCCTGTTTTTGCGAGTCGGCAATACCGAGAAAAGCGCTGATATTCCTTCCGATTGTTGTTTGCTCCGTCCGGATTAGCCGCCCGACGCGCGCTTCTCCGCGGCGCGAATAAGGGACAAGAGCGCGCCAGTAGATGGTCCCGAGGGGTTGGTTTTACCGGAGGATGTCACGACGACGTGACTCGAGTCGGTAGGAGATACTCGCAGCGCGGACTGCTGATTGTCGACGACCCAGAAATGCCACGCGCGCGCGTAGTGCCACCAGGTGCTCGCGCGTTCCAGCTCGCCCCACGACGCCCGGAACTCGAGGATCGCACCGAAGCTGGTGAAGACCGCGCACCGCATGCCGTGAGCATCGGTGACCGCGATGGCGAGTTGGCGGCCGCCGGAGATGGAGTCGCTCTGGTGGCATGCCATGGAGAGGGCGGGGAATTGCGGGCCCCACTGGTCGGTTCGGGAGACCGCGCGTTGGAGGAACAGCGCCTTGCCGTGCATTGGAACCATCCTGGTTGAGAAGGTGCATCCATCTTGCCGCGCGCACGGCGAAGTCAAGGCCCGGCGTTTCGTCGTGCGGCGGGTGGTAATGGGACGTCGCCGAGCGCGGTCACGTCGATATCCCACTCGACAGCATGGATCCCGCGCGCGACTCGAAGACACCGCTTTTCTCGTTTGCGAGCCTCGTACTCGGCCACGCCGTTCATGCCGTACACCTCGATGTGGGTTGGAACTGTCGTGTCCGTGAGGATGAAGTCGGGCAGCATCTCGGCCCCATCTTCGAGCCGGATCGGTTTGTCGAAGCGGCGGCCTTCGGCAACGAGCCGATTTGCCATTGCGACTTCGTGGATCGAATCGCAGGTGATGTAGTTGGCGGAACAGAGCATGGCGGCGAAATTGACCACCACGTGATGTCCCTTGGGCGTGCACTCGATTACGAGAATTGCAACCACCCTGGCGTCACGGTTACCGAGCGGGCGTAGCGCGTGGCTGTACCGCTTTTCTGCGAGGGCGACCAAATCGGTGCTGCAGTAGTACCGCTTCGCGCTCTGGCGCAAAGTGATCGACCGGCCGTAAGGGGTCGTGCCGATTTCCGAGATCTCGCCGACGACGAGGCCGCGATGGTTCGTACCTTCTCGCTGGCCGACACGGCCGAGAAATGCATCGAACTCGGCGTTGATCGCTGCTCGGTCGGCTTCCTGGTACCTGCGCATGACGTGCAGTACCTGTTCAGCAGGTTCGCCGTTGATCACGGCGTCACCCACCCCGGCGAGGACACGCGCATTGCAGACACCCCAGTTCCGCGTTCGGTCGGTCCCGGACCATCGATTCAGACCGGCGATTTGCCAGAGCGCTTGCAGGAAGCCGAGGAGCGGCGCCGACCGGCGTGAGGTTGCGGGTGCGCCGGCTTGCCGAGGGCTCTTGGACGCCGCGCCGACCGCGCGCTGCGTGAGGGCGACGTCGAGCTTCACCCGCAAGCCCGCCGCGGTGGCAACGATTCCCGGCAGGGTCTTGCCTGCGTCGCTTCCGCCTTCGTTCGCGTCCTTGTGGAACGAACAAGACTGGCGGTCGTGCAGAGGACCTTCATCCGGCCACCCGGCGAGGTGCAGCAGGCTACCGTATCGGCGGATCTGGAGGCGGAGCGGGGCCGCGGCGCCACGGCAAAGGCACTGCGCGTGGCCCGGATTGATCTTCGCGCGCTCGAGCTGGCGGACGAAGGCAACGGGATGTTCCTGGACGTCCTCGAGCGACACGGTGACGCCGGCGAAGAAAACATCGGTCATGTTGCACTCCGGTCTATCTGGCTAGTGGGCCGGTGCGTGCGGAGTCCCGGCGGATCGAATTTGCGTCCAGTGGCTTTCTCGGTAAGGAACCACTGCCCGTGCGACAGCCGGGTAACGTGGCAAAAAGGAAAGCGCTGCTCCATGAGCATCGTCTCGTTGGCATTTCGATGCTTGCGCCAATGATTCAGGTGTCGGAGGATTTCCGCGATCGCCCATCCGCCGGCGAACAGTCCCGCCACCGCGCAGGCAAAGACCATCGTGGTGTGCGGGCCGAGCCGGGTGAAGAACATCACAAGGTCGACAATCACCGCGACCGCGAGTGTGATCGGCACGAGAGGTTTCATTTCGGGGCATGACCCAGGCTGGGGCTATAAAGGGGAAGACGTCCTGCGTAGCGATCAGCTCGCGCGCAGGAAATCGGACGCGTCACGCGGTTAGTGAGTGCGCATCTGTGTCGCACCATCGGCCGCGCAGTTGACACGTTGCCTGAGAAGGAAGTGAAAGCGGCGGCGGAAAACGTTCGGAAAGTAGTTCGCCGGCGAAACGATTGCGATGGCGGAGGTTCCTAGCATCCAGATTCCCCCGGCACAGCGCGCCGTGGCTTCGGCGACCGAGTCGAACATGTCGAGAACCTGGCCGTGGTTGGCGAGCGATTGAACCGTGCGGCTGACGATCAGAGCGGTTTGGGCCGTGTGGTGCGGGTCTATCCACAGATTGATGAGGACCGCCCAAATTGCGAGAAGCGGCGCAACGGCGAAGGCGAGTAGCGCGCCGTACAGGAGAGTTCTTCCGACGACCAGAAATTGCGACGCGTAGATGGCAGGATCGAGTGCCACGCCGAGCTTTAACTCCGCGACTTCGCGAGCCGGGAGCGTGCCGACCTGCACGCCATTCACAAGGATCTGACGAACCGACGTCGCATCGTCCGATTTGGCGTCGAGCTCGATCTCAGCGATTTTTTTTCGCCGACCGAAGTCGAGCGCGAGCGCGAAAGCAAGTGCGAGGATGGCGCCGGTATATGCGTTGCTCGGGCCGGACCAGCCGACAAAAAGACACCAGACGATGCTCGTCACTCCCGTGACGAACGCGAGACTTCCAAGGTTGCGAGGGTGGGACAACGAAAGGATCATGGCTTCTCCTGAGAAAGAGGGAACCCCAGCGCGGCGGGTGTTGAGGTCGATTGTGGCCAACGGCCATGACGCATTCAGGTGGAAAGGCATGGCAATACGGTTAGCTTTCCGGCGGCAACCGATAGCAGGTTGGTGACCGGCCACCGAAGCGGGAAAAGCTATACGGTTTTCTGGAGCTTTCTGGGGTTGCCCCTGCAACCGGTTGCGGGGGAGACTAATGCCTAAAAATTGGGCATGAGCTGCGGAGGCCCGCTGCTATTGGTCGGGCGGCAGTTTTCCACAAGCTTGTTCAGCGATTCTGTGGGTATCTCGCGACAACGCCGGTTACGGGTGTGTGGCGAAAGCCGCCTGCAATAGCGCTGCAATGTCAGTCGTGGGGACGCGCAACACGGGATACCATCACCGCCACCTCAGGCGTCTACGACGCATCGACCCACGGCCGCACGCGGCCTATTTACTTCACCCCTTCGGGATCACTCCCGTCGGGCGTGCTCTCCCGTCGTCAATCTGGAGAGCACCATGTCCGTTTCAACTATCCGCACGCTCGAGGCATGCGCATGAGCCTAAAGAGCGCGGAAAGAAAGTTCGCACGCGAGGCCGATCCGCATCAGGCCGAGCTCGTGAAACTGATCAAGCAGTTTGGCTATGCGCATCGGATGAGCACGGTGTTCGCCGATTTCGTAGAGATCGCCTCGATCACGCTGAGCAACAGCGTCGACAAACCGCAGTTTGATCCGCGGGAAAAGCGCTACCTCGAGATCGTCGGTAAATACACGCGGGACGAGGTTCAACTGTTTGCTCGGATGTTCGCAGAGCTGACGCTCTCGTTCGAGCACCGCCTTGGTGTCGATGACGGGCTGCCCCCGGGCACGCTCCCAAGTCCTGGCAACTTGACCGACGTGCTCGGTGAGACCTACATGATGCTGGGCATGGGGAACGACCGAGCCGGCCAGTTCTTCACGCCATATTGCGTCTCACGTCTGATGGCCGGCATGACGATCGGCGATCGCAGTGGGGCCATCGAACAGGACGGCTTCATTCGAATGGAAGAGCCCGCATGTGGTGCCGGTGGAATGGTGATCGCGGCGGCTGATGCGCTGCTGTCGATTGGAGAAAACTACCAGCAGACTTTGCATGCAACCTGCATCGACGTTGATGTGCGCTGCGTGCATATGACCTATCTGCAGCTGTCGATGATGCACATCCCGGCGATCGTCGTGCATGGGAATACGCTCTCCGGGGAAGTGTGGGGTATGTGGTACACACCGGCGCACATTCTCGGCGGTTGGCGGGCGAAGCTACGGCAGCGCAGGCAGGCGCATGCGATGCGTGAACTGCTGGCGCTGGAACGTACTACCGCCGTTCCGGACGCCGGCGTAGAGCCGGACCCGGCAGGTGGTTCGGTGTTCGACAGCGAGGTCGCCGAGGCGACAGTCGTCGAGGCGCCTGCGGCTGCCGTGGAGGATCGCGACGACGTCCTCTGCGATCTCTTCGACGAAGCGGTCGAGCAGTCGAGGAGCAGCATTTTTGAGGCGGTCGACCAGCTTGCCCTTTTCTAGGCGGGCGGCGGCGCGCCAGGTTTTTTACCCGGGCCCGATCGATTGATCGGGCCTTTTTTGTTGCTAGGCTGGGCTCCCTCGCTGCTGCGTCGACTTTCGAGCAACCCGAGAGGGGCGCAGCGTGCCAGCTAGCCAAGGGCCGGGGCAGCCCCGCGCGATAACTCATCTGCGTCCGCTATCCGCGAAAGCTAGGTGATTCTCTCGGGCTTTCCCGCGACATTCCGAAAAATCAAGAGGTATCGTTTCTTCATCTACCGCGTCTCTGACGCATCGACTCAGCCGGCACCGTCGGCATTCCTTTTTAACCCCATCGGGAACCACTCCCGATCGGGGGCAGGTTCCCCCTCTGGAGAACCTGTAATGCAACAGCCTACTATTCCCCTTCGCAGGATCAAACGTGCGCATAACCCGCGCAAGTACTTCGATCCGGCAAAAATGATGGATCTTCGTGCGAGCGTGAGAGAGCACAAGATCATCGAGCCGGTCGTCGTTCGCGCGATCAGCGATGACCCCGACTTCGACGCTGAACTGATTATCGGTGGTCGCCGTTGCTTGGCTGCTGAAGCTGAGCTTGGGCTCGACTACGACATGCCGATCGTATTCCGAAACGTCGGTGACGTGGAAGCTCGGACCCTTGCGCTCGTTGAGAACATCCAACGCGATGACCTTTCACCGTCGGAAGAGGCGATCGACGCTGCTGAATTGGTCGGGATGTACAAGGGCGACCGCGACGAGGCCGCCCGCACTCTGGGTTGGTCACGCGGGAAGCTCGACAGCAGGCTCGCGCTCATGAACTGTAGTGCGGCCGTCCTGGAGGCGCTGAATACCCGGACGATCCTACTCGGCCACGCGGAGTTGCTTGCCGCGTTGTCGAAGGAAAATCAGGATCGGGTGCTTCCGGTGATTGTCGCCGAGAAGAAGTCCGTGGCCGAGGTCAGGAAGCTTGTCGAGGGCGCGGCTTGTTCATTAGCAAGCGCAATATTCGACAAGACCGACTGCGCCACGTGTCCGCACAACTCTGCAATGCAATCGGAGATGTTCGGGGAGTCCATCGCAACGGGCAACTGCACGAATCGCCAGTGCTACAACGAAAAGACCGACAAGCAGCTCGAGGCGATTGCCGAGGGCTTTCGGGACGAGTTTCCGACCGTACGTATCGTGCGCGCCGGCGACAACCACACGCGTGTCCAGCTCGCGGTCGAAGGGCCGAACGGCGTGGGTGAGGCGCAGGCGAAGGCTTGCCACGGCTGCCAGAACTTCGGCGTCGCCGTTAGCGGGCTGCCCGATTCGCTCGGCAAGTCCTTTCGCGGACAGTGCTTCGACACCGTCTGCAATATGCGTAAGGTTGCCGATCGGATCACGGCTGAAAAGGCAGCGACGAAAGCGGCGACCCCTGACGCCAAGGGCTCACCCGCTTCGAGTAAAGCCGCGGGCAAGAGCGCGTCGAGTTCCGATGCCTCCGCGCCGGCGGCCGTAACCGTGGTCGCGGAATCGGACCGGGTGAAGCAGTACCGTGAGGCGCTCTGGCGCAAAGCGCTGCGACGTGACGTGGCAAAGGTTGCCGGGCTTTCCCGGCAATACCTGATCGCTATTGTTCTCGCGGGCTATGCTCGGCAGATCAAGGACGAAACCTTCCGCGCTGTCTTCGAGAAGGTGACCGACGAGAAATTGCCGTCCGCCGACTTCGGTAAGGCGCTGTTGCTGAGCGCGGCGACAAGCGAGGAGCAGCAGGCCACGATGATCACGGGCATGTTCGTCGCCGCGGTCGAAGGCCTCGATGTCAGCTATCTCCGGCAGCTTTGCAAACACCACAATCTCGACCTGACTCAGTACTGGAAGCTCGACAGAGAGTTTCTGGAGTTGGTAACCAAGGCCGAGATGATGGTGATCGCGGACGAGCTGGGGTTACGCGTGGCGATGGGCGACAACTTCAAGAAAGTCTTCTCGAAGTCGAAGGCCGACGTCATCACCGCATTGCTCGCAGTCGAACGATTCGCCTACGAAGGCAAGCTCCTGAAGGTTCTCAAATACTAAGCAGCGGCCGGCCATTGGCCGGACCGCATCGTTATTTTGCGCCGCTTCGAGCGGCGCTATTTATTTGGAGATTCATGTGTTTCAAGCACTGGAATCGCTGATTCGTTCAGCGGAGAAACTCGTGTTGTCGCTGGCGATGGAAGGCGATCGCATCGTCGTGGTCGTGGTTCCGTCGGGTGGCAAGGATGCCGCGCTTCGGCAACCTCTGATCCTCAAGGCGACCGCCGCCGAGCTCGACGAGGGCTTCGCGGCGGCCGTACGGAGTTTCACGGCTGCGCACCAGTCGCTTGGCGAACAGGTGCAGGCGACCAACGCCATTCTCGAAGCGCAGCAGCAGACGCAGGTGAAGAAGGCGCAGAAGGCGCTTTCAAAATCGCAAACGCCGGAGGCCGCGCAAGCTGCCTCGGCGGACGATACCGACGACGACGGTGATGGCGAGGGTGAAGCTGCAACGTCTGCCTCCTCGACGTCGTCGCCCGCGGCTGCCGAGCAAAAGCCGGCTGGCACGGATCTGTCCTCGTTGATTCGGTGAGGTGAGTGATGTCTATCAGCATTGCAGTACTCGTACGCGAGTTCACCTACAACGGTATGGCGCTCATGGATCCCGGGCCTGCGTTCTCGCCGGATCAGGTTCGTGATCTGTACACCGCTCAGTATCCGGAGCTGACGACCGCTGTGGTCGATGGTCCCGACATGAAGGGCGAGGTGGCGCACTACAAATTCGTCCGCGCAGGGGGTGCCAAGGGCGCCCATGCGTAAACCCGATCTGCTCAAAGCCCTGTCCGATCCGGATGGTGGCTTCAACCAACAGGAACCGGCCGAAAGGCCGGTTTTTCTTTATGACGAGGAAATGCGGAAATGTTCTTCGATCCTGCACTCCCTGATTCAAGCATCGCAGGTGGCTCGGCCGCGCGCTGGCAACCGCCATGCGCTGCCCCTGCCCGACGTCGACCTGCCGCTGATCTTCTGACGCTTCCATCCTTCTCGACGGAGGTGCCGGGGGCGGTTCGGTTGAAGTGGCGTGAAGACGTGAACCTGTCGGATTTGGTCCTGAAGCATTTCCAGTACGGGCCGTTGCGCGCAGGTGATGTTCATGATCCGGCCGACGCCGGCGACGCGTTCCAGCAGGCGTTTTATGCGTGGACGCGACGCCAGTATGGGCTTTTTTCCCGGCTCCGATTCGCGCCGCATCTGTTCGACGCGCATGCGGTTCGTGATGTTCTCGATGGCCTCGGTAACGGGAACAACGATGACGACCCGACGCCGCTGTTCTTCGGGTTCGGCCTTGAAGATGAGTGGGTGTACTCGCTTGAAGGGGCGATCGAGACACTGCGGTCGGCCCACCCGTTGCTGTTCCGGACGGTGATGGCCGCGTTATACCGCGCATCAGCCCGGACGATGTTCATCCGCCTGCCAGACTGGTTCATGTACGAATTTTCGTGCTGGTACTGGGACGGAGATCCGAACATTTCAGACAAGGATGCGGATGAAGCGCTGAAGGAACGCTTCGACGACGACACCGAAACCCGGTTTGCGTATCTGCCGTCGGTTGTTCGGCCACAGCTTTGTCCGGACGACGCTGATCCGTGTGTGTTTAGCGGCGGTAAGTGGCGTGATCGACGCGCCCTGACGGACCCGGAGCTGTTGCGTCTTCGCGCTCGCAGCAGGGGCATGCCTCGGCGCGTCTGCACCGAGGTGCTCAAGCTCCGCGCGCTGATGCGCCGCAGCCGTAGTCGAGATCTGCTTCACGTGAACTACGCCGCAAATCCGGCTTACGCGCTTTGCTCGGTGATCGTTGAGGACAACCAGTTTGTCGGCGACCTTCTCGATTGTCATTTCGACAATGAATCCCAATCCGGTGATGCGACAACCTACAGCGGATTTTCCCGTTTGGCGTCGACCGCAAAGGCTATCCGCCGCCAGTACGCCGACCTGGCACTGGCGTTTCGAATTCTCACTCACCTTGACCGGCTTCTTGCGCTGGTGAGTCAACCTACTTAAAGGAGTGTGTTATGTCTGGAATCTCGGCCGGCAGAACCGGTTCGGATGTCGCGTTGTCGCAAGCGTTGTTGCTCTATACGGGCAAGGATGGTGCGCATTTTGCGACAGCCCACGCTGTCATCGCTGACCGCCAAAGCGGCCGACCCGTCATTGGCGCCGGTCGGCCGCTCGACCGGAAGGTGCTTGTTCAAACGCTTCAGCAGCTCGCCGAGCACGTCGCACCGCGGGCGGAGTTTTTACCAGCGACAGTGCTCGGGGTGTCGCCTGAAGCAGTCACGTGGTGGTGTCCGCCAGCGATGCGCCGGGTGTTCTTCGAATGCGAGAACCTTGGTAAGCGAAGCGCCGTTGTGCCGCATCCGGGGCTGGTGTTCCAGGCCTCGAATCAGGGCTTTCGCGTGTTCGCGGTGGCATGCAGCGATCGCCCCGTTCGCGAGACGCCGTTGTTCGAACCGCCGTACTTCAACACCTGGGACATGGGCCGGATCTGCATCGGCAGTGCGCAGGTTCCGAGGCGCGTGGATGTGGCGTCGATTGATGGTTGGGAAGCCGGGTTCTTCGATTCGGCCTTCACGCATCCGAACGCCGGCGGCAAACGGATCGAGTACAAGGACGGCGAGTACGCGTTCTGGCGCGACATGCTCGACGGCAAGTTCGGCGAAACGTTTCCGCTCAACGCGCTGGTGCCGATGAGGCGGACGCTCGAGCAGCTGGTCAACGGCCAAGTCGGGAGGGGCGCATGAATCCGCTCGATACCGTTCTCCAACAGTCCTTCCCGTCGGTGATGGTTCCGTCGCGAGAGGCCGTTGTCCCGATGACGCGTTCGGGTGAGCGCCTGCTCATCGCATCGGATGGCGTCTATCTCGAAGTCCTGCGTCCCTGGGTGCGCGTGGTGCGTCGCATCGCGCAGTACGCAGTCTCGACAGCTGTCCCGTACGGGAAGGTCGAAGAGACGACGGCGCTCTTGTGCGGGCAGATTCCGGCCGCGCTCGTCGCGGAGTTTCATGCGATGGCCCGGGCGGCGTTGCCAAACGAGGTCGGGGCGTGGATTGTCTGGAACAGCGTGACCTGCGCGTTCCGCGTCGTTGCGTTGCCATCGCTGTCGCACGGGCCAGGGCATTTGGTCTACGAGCGTCCGCGACTGGCAGACGGCGAATGGCTGGTGGTGGATTGCCATTCCCATGGCACGGGCCCGGCTTTCTTCTCGCGCACAGACAATCAGGATGACAAGCATGACGTGAAGTTTGCGCTCGTGCTGGGCCATTGCGATCGTACGCCGTCCGTCGCGCTGCGGCTTTGCGCGAAGGGGATCTTCGAGAAGTTCGAACGCGCGCCCGAGTCGTGGGCGGCCGCGCTGACAATGGAGGGGGTGTGATGAGCGAGGTGATCACTCATAGTATTCCCGCCGACATGCTCCGCCGGCCGTGGCGCGTTGTGGTGGTTGGAGCCGGCGGGACCGGGAGCGCATTTCTTCCCAGTCTTGCGCGGCTGCATCACGCCATGATCGAGCTCGGCCACCCTGGCGGGATCGAGTGCACGGTGTACGACGACGACACCGTCAGCGACACGAATGTCGGGCGGCAGGGGTTCTATCCCAATGACGTCGGGCATTACAAGGCGCTGCTGCTCGTGAATCGGCTCAACAACCTGATGGGAACCAACTGGGTTGCGGAGCCGCGGCGTGTCGATTCGTCGGTGCGAATCGTCGCCGACATCGTGGTGGGTTGCGTCGACTCACGTCGCGCGCGGCACGCCATCGTGCAGGCAGCGAAGCGCGGGAGTTGTCGTTACTACCTCGACTGCGGCAATGAGACGGATCGTGGTCAGGTTATTCTCGGGGAGTTCGGCAAGGCCCGGCACGACCGGTTGCCCCACGTGGGCGATCTGTTCCCGGAACTGCTGAACGCCAAGAATGACAAGGGCGACGACACACCGTCCTGCTCGATGGCCGATGCGCTGCGCAAGCAGTCCCTGGTCATCAATCAGGCGATCTCGGTACAGGCCTACAACCTGCTTTGGACGCTCTATCGGACGGGGTCGCTGAAGTATTCGGGCAGCTTTGTGAACCTGGAGACGGGTCGCACGAGCCCGATACCGATCGATCCCGCCGCATGGGCGCGTTTCGGGTATGACGCGCCAAAGCCGAAGAAGTCGAGGCCTCGCAAGCGCGTGGACCCTTTGGACCCGCATATCCCGTGGTAGCTTGCCAACACAACTTCAACCAGCGCCTCCCGAGTAATCGGGCAGGCGCTTTTTTTCGTCCAGAGGAAAGCGGGGCGGTTTTCCTGACGATTCCGGCGGCTGGCGGCGGCGCGCGAGCCTACACTGAACCTGTTTCTCGCGCTTCTGCGCATCGACCCATCCGCACCGGTTCAGCCCGTGCGAACTTCTCTCACCGACATCCGTCGGCTTCCCTGTCAGGGCAATCCTCCTGACGGGCGATTGCCCTCTTTTTTGAGGCAATCGTCATGTTCAAGCGTCTCATCTCTGTTCTGCTCCTCGCTTCGTTGACCGCGTGCGCGTCCTACGACTTCGGTTCTCCCGACGTCTACCAACGCTACGACGTTCAGCGTGCCGGAGAAATCGAGGCGGCCACGGTCGTCAGCGTGCGTGGTGTCACGCTCAGCAACGAGTCGGACCGATCTGGTCTGGCGTCTCTGTTGAGCGCGGGTGTCAGCGCCTTTCTCGGTTCCCGCACGATCGGCGGTGGCAACGGCCGGTACATCGCCGGCGCGCTCGCCGGCGCCGGTGCGGCCTATGTTTCGCAGCGCCTGTCGGAATCGCTGGCGCGTCATGCCGGCCTCGAGGTCGTCGTGCGGACGGTGTCTGGCCGCACGCTTGTGGTCGTTCAGTCCGACGAGCAGCGCTTCGCCCCAGGCGATCGCGTGATGCTCGTCAGCAGTTCTTCCGGCATGCGCATCACGCGCTGAGCCGTTCATTCGCCGGCCGCTGCCGGCTTCTTCCTGCATAGCGAGGTTCCCGTTCGGGGCCTCGCTTTTTTCATTTCGAGGGCAAGATGTTCAAGGTACCGAAAGTTTTGTATGCAGATCGTCGCGCGGGTGGCGTCGCTTCTGACGCTGCACTGACGCACCAGGCGACGCGGATGCTGCATCGTGTCGCACGTGATCTGCGGCTGCGCGCAGGCGAGCATGAGGTGGTGGCCGAACCGGCAAAGGTCGGCCGCGGCTGCCGTGTCACGCTGCGCACCAGTCGGATGATGCTCGAGGTTGCCGATTCGGCGTCGCGTCAGCGTGTAGCAGTGTCGTTCCGCACGCGGCGTGGTCACCGCGACCTATCGGGCGGCGGCGACAACGTCGTCCCGCTCGCGCAGCTCGACACGGACGAGGGCTACCAGGCATTGCTTGGCGGGTTGCGGCTCGTGGATGGTCTCGATAGTGATCGGCGGTAGGGGGCAGCATGGAGATTGTGGATCTCGTTGTTGAGTATGCCTCCGGACTCGCTATTTCCGACCGCGCAACCTACGTGCGGGAGTTGCGGTCGGTACACCCGTCGTCACGGGTCGTCGACATCATGCGCCATCT
This sequence comes from Burkholderia ubonensis subsp. mesacidophila, assembly GCF_002097715.1. NCBI lineage: Bacteria > Pseudomonadati > Pseudomonadota > Betaproteobacteria > Burkholderiales > Burkholderiaceae > Burkholderia > Burkholderia ubonensis. Next base: position 47,732 of record NZ_CP020740.1, on the reverse strand, counting down.
GAGTGGGGCGGAAGCGCCACCATCAGCGCGTGCGTCGATCGACGGAACTGAGGTGCCGCTCGACCAATGTGATGACGGGACGTTCGTGGTGAGCAGTGAAAGCGAATCGCCGACGCCTGGAAGTTTTATTGCGCGGCACATCGGCCACGCCTGGACGAAGGATCAGCGGCAGCAGTTCGGTCGCTTCGTCCACACGCTGTCTGCCGCCGCACTAGCGGGCGCCGTCGGCCTCTGGCATTCGACGACGGACTGGGTGCCGGCGGCAGTTTTCAACGTCGGAATCCTCATCCTGCTCGCCGTGGTATTCTTCTTGGCGGGAATGGATTCCATGAACGGAGATTGAAGATGGGTCTTGGACTTTTCGTATTGGCGATCGGCTTGGTCGTGTGCACCTACGGGATGTACATGGTCAATCTCGGCCGGAAAGCTGATCGGGAACGCCGGCATCCGCGCGTTCACCATTACAAAACTCACTGATTCGGTTCGCCCCGCGCGGGCGATTCGAGAGGCATCAAGGGCCGCTTCCCGATTGGGGTAGCGGCCTTTCTTTTTTGGGAGTTCCCATGCCCAATGTACAGGACTTGTCGGCAGTGCCGGCGCGCATGCCGCTCAATCCGGTAGGCAAGACGGTGAACGACGTTGTGCTCGAGATCGAGGCCACATTGCGCGCAGCAGAAATCGAGCCAGAGTGGGTGTCGGCGACGAACATGTTCGACCTCGAAGGGGAAGCAGAATGCGGACTGAAGTCGGATTCCAGCTGGCCCCTGCTCGCTAGCCGTCGTAGCCGAATTAGCCTGTCGCTCGGACGAGGACGCGGCGAATCGTGGCTCGTGAGGGTTGACGCCGTCTACTTCGCGCCGGCAGATGCGGGGGGAAGCTGGCGAAGCCAGCCGCTCGTCGAGATCAAGGTTCATTCACGCTCTGACGCGTGGGCGGTCGCCGCAGTCGTCTCGCGCCTGCTCGACATCGACTAAACCTACACCTAAATTTCCCGATCCGGGGCAACTGCCCGGACGGGGTGGTTGCCCCATTTTTTTGCAAGGACAACCACCGATGTACACGATCCACACCCCCAACGAAGCAATCCACGTCGACACGCTCGCGCAGGTGTTCCACGTGTTCTTTTATGATGCACGCCTTTCCGCTTACGAGACGCCTGAAATTAAGGTGACGCGAGCCGCCGTCGCCGTGCCGATCATTCGCTATAACGGGACCTTGACCGTTCGTCAGCCGGGCACGGCCGCCGAGATCTTCACCGCTCTGTTCGCGGAAATCCACGATCGCTGGTTTAGCCGGGATGGAGAGCCGCTGCAGCCCTGGCAGATCACTCGCAAGCGGTGGGAGATATTCCAATTTGTGTTCGAGTTGGCGACGAAGGCGGCATGGATGCTGTCCGGTGAGCAGCTCGAGGCGGAAGTGGAGGCGGCGCGCGGTGCCGGAGGGCACTTTCATCTGCCGGATGTTTGCGACCGCGCCGCGAATTCCTTGTTTGGCTTCACGTCACAGGGCCCACGACTCCCGCTTTCCGGGATGGTCAACGGTCGTCACGAGGTCCACGTTGCCCACGCACTGTTTCTGGATCTACGGATCCCGGATACGGTCTTGGCCGACTACCGGGGCGACACGAAGCACTTCCGCCATGACATGCAGTGGTTTCCCGTGCTGCTCGACGTACCGATTCTCCGTAACTCACTCCCGTACGGCGTAATGCATTCCGCGGTGGCGATCTTCCGTCACGAGAAGCGGGTGGTCGACGCGGAGCTCGGCGCGAGCATTGTCGCTGCGCTGCAGTCCACGCCGGCGGACGCGACCTACGTTGAGGTCGACGACCGGCTTTTCGCAGCGGGTCTTCTCAGCAAACTGGATCTTCCAGAGGTATACCAGACCCCGGTTGATGTCGGGGGCCCAACGTCTCCAGTGGCGGCGCGCCTGCGCGCTCTGATTGGCGAGGCAATCCTGAGCAAGACTCTCGAGAATCTCGAAACAGAGCGGGCGAAGGGCCGGCTTTCGCTGCGTCGATATCGTCGCGAAGTCGATATGGCGAAACTGGAGCAGGGTCGGCTCAAATTCGACCGGCCGAATCGCTTTGCGGCGGCAGTCGAAGCGCGCGATGTTGTAGCGTTGCTGAGTGTTCTCGATCAGGCAGACGGCTGGAACGACCAGAGCAAGCAGGTTTTGCGCGAGCAGTTCGGCGTATCGTTGCGTGGACTGAACTCGACGCGCCGGCGGCGCGCGATCTTCGCGTTCTGCGGGTACGACGAGGCGGCACAAGTCGAGTGGGAGGCAAAGCAGGACGCCGCCAGCGCGCAACGAGCCGCCGAACAGGCTGCAAACGACGCGAAGGACCAGGCGGCGCGCGCACGGTATCGCAGATCCGACAATGTCGTGATCACCGGCGTCGAGCACGTCGACCAGGCGATCGCGGACGGATTCTCCGAACTCCGTAGCTACCGCAAGGGAGCAGCGAAGCGCTATGCGTTGGCGAGGCCGGGCTCGAACGAGGGGCGTGAGCTTTACGCGAAGGACGGCACGTTGGACTATGCGCGTACACGACTCGCGCCGCTCGCAGCTTAAACGAGGAGTAGAACATGCGATTCGATCGAGCTGTACGCTACGACGAGTACATCTGGACGCGCCGCAAGGAACTGGCGTTCCTCGGTCGACACAAGCGGGTTGCGCGGAAGCTCGAGCGTGACTACCCCCTGTTCGCAGACCAGCTCGCGCCGGAACCGGAAACGGACGTTGACGCTGAGAAGGCGCGGCGTATCGCCAGGGCCCGTGAAAGTGAGCAGCGGATGCGCGATCTCGATGCGAGTCACTGGCGTTCCGGTCGTGCTTCCTACTTCGCGTGCGACATGGAGACTCGCGTTCGCATCATGGCTGAATGGCGAACCTGGACGGGGCCCGTGAAGCCGCTGTACTTCATCTACGTGGTCGAGAAGCACAACGGCGTTGGCGAAGAGCGAACGCAACGGATGCGCGAGAGAGAAGCCGAGATCCGTGCGAGGGTCCTTCCGATGTTGAATACCCAAGGTGATCTGCTTGGGGCGTGAGGGGCGAAGTAATCGTTCATTTTTGGATCGGCCGGCGCATATTGCGCCGGCTTTTTTTTCGTCCATTCGAAACGTGATCGTTTCAAAGCCGCGTGAAATTCTCGATCTTTCCGGCCGGCCCGCAGGGTAGGGGCTCCTACACTGGCTTGACACACCGCGTCACCGACGCATCGAATCCGCCGAAATGCGGCCTTTTCCAGCCCCTGGGGATCACGTCCCGCCGGGTGTCATTCATGGGGCGACACTCTCGAGGTCACCCGTGAACCAACCTGACACATCAACACCCTTGCCACCTGATGCCGTTTCGATCGCCGAGATCGAAGTGGCCATCAACGTGTGGCGCAATCGCTCGCCGGCGCCGGTCGGACCCGACGAACTGCTCGTTCTCTGCGCCGAAGCGCGAGTTCTCGCGGACGTCTATGCCGTGATGATCGTGAGCCGCTCAACCGGCGTCCCGCGATCATCGCTGACTGCGAAGCAGGCCGCGGCGCTGCTCGGCGCACGCGCGTAAGCATTAACCGGCGTCCTAGGACGCATCGACTCGCCGCGTCGCGGCATCTTCAATCGCCCCGCAGGGTCACGTCCCTGTCGGGCGCGATCACGTGGGGCTCTTTCATTTCAGGAACCCCATGAAACTCTCTCCCGCACGCCTTACCAAGCTGCTTGCCGCTTATATCCCGAAGCGGCTTCCGCTGTTGATTACTGGCCGGCCGGGTATTGGCAAATCCGATATCGTCGAATCCGCCACCGAGGCGGCTGGGCACGACCTGCTCATCAGCCACCCGGTTGTCGAAGACCCGACCGACTCGAAGGGCTTGCCGTTCCCGGCGGCCGACGGCAGGCATGCTCGATTTTTGCCCTTCGGCGATCTCGAGCGCGCGCTGTCAGCGACGCGTCCGCTGGTCTGGTTCTTCGACGATCTCGGGCAGGCGTCGCCGGCGGTGCAGGCGGCCAAGATGCAGCTGCTGCTCGCGCGCCGCATCGGTGAGCACCAGCTGCCGGACTGCGTCACGTTCGTCGCGGCTACCAATCGCCGCGGTGACAACGCCGGCGTCACCGGGATCCTTGATCCGCTGATATCGCGTTTTGCGGCGGTCGTCGAGCTCGAAGCCACCGTGGACGATTGGACGACATGGGCGGTTCGGCAGAATGTGCCACCCGAGCTGATCGCGTTCCTTCGCTTCAGGCCCAACCTGCTTTGGGAGGAGCGCAGCAGGCTCGACATTATTGCTTCGGCAAGCCCCCGGAAATGGGGTTTTCTTGCCCGGACAATGACCGCGGTTCCGGCGGATCTGCTGCCTGACGCGATCAACGCGACGGTCGGTGAAGGTGCTGGCGGCGAGCTGATCAGCTTTCTCGCGATCTATCGGGCGCTGCCATCGGTCGACGCGATTCTCCTGAATCCCGACCTCGGCGCCATCCCGGAAGAGCCCAGCATTCTGTACGCGCTCACTGCGGCGCTTGCGCATAAGGCGAGCGATGGGAACTTCGAGCGGGTTCTGCGCTATGCGGACCGCCTCGTTGACGCTGGCCATCCCGAGTTCACGGCGCTGCTGGTCCGTGACGCTACTGCACGCACGCCCGAGCTGCAAAACCACCATGCGTTTATTCGTGCGCAAGGTGGCGAGATCGGCAAGATCATCCGCGGCGACTGACCGCCTTCAACCCCTGTAGTGCTTTCCCTGTTGCCACGGCCGACTCCGGTCCGTGGCTTTTTTTCGTCTCGAAATTCTCTGTCTATCTGGAGCCCTTCATGAACATTACCGATCTGCAGTCCAAGGTCATGCTGTCGTCCGTCACGATTTCCACGTGGGTTGCCCGTCGCTACGACGGGAAAGTCACCGAGGAGGTCGAGAAAAGCCACCGCGCGCGCGGCATCGGGCGCTTCAACAAGCGCCTGCTGCCGGAACACGCGCCGAGCTATGCCGAAGTGCTGTCGATCGGCAATCGGATTCGCTCGCACTACTACAGCCGGACACTGAAGTACGACCAGCTGGGCGTGCGACTGCTGCCGACTATGGTCTACATGGAGCTGGCCGAGCGGCTGCGCGTGATGAAGGACGAGTTCGATCTCGCCGTGTCGATTTTTCTGACGAACTATCTCGACCTGAAGGAGCAAGCGAGGACGGAAATGAACTCCCTGTATAACGAGGCGGATTACCCAAGTCTGGGCGAGCTGAAGGGCAAGTTCGGTGTCAAGCTGTCCGTGCTGCCGTTCCCGGACGCGAGCCAGTTCGGGGTCGATCTGCCGAGCGATGTTCTGACCACATTGCGCACGGAGATCGACGAGCATGCGATGGCGTCGATCCAGACCGCGAACAACGACCTGGTCGGCCGGCTGTACGAGGCCGTCTCAACGATGGCATCCCGCCTATACGCGTCCGGCAACGTCCGTCTCGACGTCGCCAATCACGTTCGCGAGTTGTGCGATTTGCTGCCGAAGCTGAATTTCAGCAACGACCCGAAGCTCGCACACATCCTCGCGGAGGCGAGACAGCACCTCGCCGCGCACAACGGCGCGGAGTTGAAAGAGTCCAGTGTGTTGCGCTCGCAGGTTGCCACCAAGGCGACCGAGATCGAGGGGCTGATGGCGGCCTTTATGGGCGGCGCGCCGGCGGTGCCGCTGACTGACCAGGTTCCGGATCAGTCGGCGACGCGCCTGTCATTCCTCGCCGCAGCATGAGGACGCCATGGACCCACGCATCGCGAAGCAGCGCACGGCGCTGGTGCTCGATCACCCGTTCATTGGAGTGTTGGCGCTACGGCTCAAAGTCCGAGAGGATCCGAGTTGCGAGACGTTCTGGACGGACGGCGAATCGCTCGGCTACAACCCGGTGTATGCGGCCGGCCTGACCGACCTGCAGATACGCGGTGTGCTCGCCCATGAGGTCTGGCACGTTGCACTCGGGCATTGTTGGCGGCAAGGCTATCGCGATCCGCGTGGTTGGAACGAGGCGGGCGACTACGCTATCAATCCGATCGTCATCGACGCCGGCATGCAGCTTCCACCTGGTGGACTGGTCGATGCGCGTTTCAAGGGGATGTCCGCGGAGGAAATCTACGGGACGCGCCTTAACGAGGAACGACAAGCGGCGAAGCAACCGGGCGGGAAGCAAGCGTCCACGCCGCAAGCGGAAAGACAGCCGGGCTCTTCGTCAAATTCGCCCGGCGCTCAACCAGCGAATTCAGCGGATGGCTCGGCTGCCGATGCTGCGCCGTCTTGCGGGGAGGTCCGGCAGTACGCCGGGTCCGATAAGGCGGCGAAGGAGGCCGAGTGGAAGGTGGCCGTGTTGCAGGCGGCGAAGGCGGCTCAGGCCTGCGGGAAACTCGGCGGCGCGCTACAGGCGGCGGTCGAGCAGGCAGTCGCTGCGGTGGTCGATTGGCGCTCGCTCCTGCATCGGTTTGCACAGGACGCGGCGCCGACCGACTATACGTGGGCGCAGCCGAACCGCCGTTACCTGCATCTCGGCATGTATTTGCCTTCATTGAGCGAGCCTGCAGTGGGCGAGGCGGTGTTTGTGCGCGATGCCAGCGGTTCCGTCTGGGACGAAACGCAGGCGCAGTTCGCCGCCGAAATCCTGTCGGTTGCCGATGCTGTTCGCCCGCGCAGGTTGATTGTGATGGATTGCGACGACCGCGTCACGCAGGTGCAGGTCTTCGAGCGCGGGGAACCGGTCGAGCTGGCGCCGCTGAAGGGCGGAGGCGGCACGTCGTTCACCGATCCGTTTCGACGGATTAAGACCGAGGAGATCGAACCCGCGTTTCTCGTGTACCTGACCGACATGGACGGCACGTTCCCGTCCGAAGAGCCGGCTTACCCTGTTCTCTGGGCGTCGACGACACCGCTCCAGCGCGCGCGGCGCGCGCCGTTCGGCGAGACGATCGAGGTCGTTTGTTGAGCGGCCGAAACGGCACGCCATTTCCTGAAATCCGCCCGGTCCTCGCGACCGGGTTTTTTTTCGTCCATTGCAAACGCGTGTCACTGGATTCCGGGCTCCGGAGGCGCGAAAGCTATACGTTTTTCGAGAGCATTTCGGGTTAGCCACCTCAACCGGTTGACCGGGATTCCGCGCGCCGGCGGCGTCGCGACGCTCTTCATCGGGCGCGCGAAAGCTGTTCAATTTAGCCATCCTTTCGGGCGATCGGCGGCAGTGGCAGCTTGAACAATAGCTGCATGTCTGAAATTGCCGAAAATCCCTTTCTGAAGGTCGCGCGCCTCGAAGAGAACGCAGTGGCGCTGTTCTTCGAGTCGCTGAAGCTCATCAAAGAGCAGCTCGACAGTCCGAACGTCGCCGAAGTCATGATCAATTCGGCGAACAACATCTGGGTTGAGGAGCGGGGCGTGATGCGTCGCCTCGATGTCGAGTTCAATCCAGCGACGTTGACGGGTGCCATCCACTCGCTCGCGGCCTCGGTCGAGAAGTCGGCGCAAGCTGGCACGGCACAGGGAATTATCAACGGCGGCCACAAGAATCTCCGGATCGCGACGGTCATGAAACCGACAGCGATCGATGGCGACGCGCTCGCTATTCGCCGGCACCGGGAGACCAAGCTGTCGCTCAACGACTATGCGCGGATGGGCGCGTTCTCGCGCGCGCACGCGAAGAGAGAGGCCGACCGGCTGATCTTCCCGCCAGCCGTTGCTGATGAGACGCTCGCCGAAGCGTTTATCGGGATGATCCAACAACGCGCCAACGTCCTCGTCGCGGGCGGCACGTCGAGCGGCAAAACGACGTTCCTGAACGCGTTGAATGAGGTCATTCCCGTCGACGAACGTGTGATCACCATCGAAGACACGATGGAGCTGAAGGTCGACCTTCCGAACCGTGTCCGTCTTCTCTCAAACCCCGACAAAGGCGTGACGACGCAGGTTCTCGTGGCGCTATGCCTGCGCTTCCGTCCCGATCGGATCATCGTCGGCGAAGTGCGCGGTGGGGAAGCGTACGACTTCATCCAGGCGCTCAGTACTGGCCACGACGGTGGGATGGGTTCGATCCACTCGAACGACGCGCGCGGCGGCCTTAGCCGCCTCGAAAGCCTTGCGATGCTCGGCATCCCGCCCGGCAGTCGGTGGGAGCTCGCCGATATGCGCAAGGCGATCGCCGATTGCTTTCACTACGTCATCCACATGCGGCGCTCCGGCGAGCTGCGGCACGTCTCCGAGGTGCTCGCGATCAAGGGTTTCAGGGACGGCGATTACGTCCTTGAGCGCGTTTTCTAATGGTCGATCTATCGATGAACTCCTCAAGCCCTACCTCGACCCCCAACAGGGAATTCGCCATTGACACGTTGGCTGATGCCGTACGGCACGGTGCAAACATGCTGATCACCGGTTATGCCTCGAGTGGCAAATCGTCACTTCTCTGCGCGCTCGCCGCGCACGTGCCGCACTCCGAGCGCGTGATCGTGATCGACAAAACGCGGACAGTGACAGTGCTCGGCGGTGATGTCGCGACGGTACGGCGGGTTCCGGAGGACGGCGAGCGCTGCGTGGTGCAGTGGGCTCTCGAAACGTACCCTGATCGACTCATCGTTGGCGACATTCGCGACAGCGAAGTCGCCGCGTTTGTCCGCGCTCATAGCGCCGGCCGATCTGGCGGTATGGCGTCGATTCCCGGCGCGAGCGCACGTGGCGCTCTGGACCGCATCGAGGCGGTGATGGTTGCCGCTTCCGTACTGAACGACTACAGAGACCTGCCCGATATCCGCATGGCGATATCGAGCTGCTACTCCTACGTCATCCATCTTCGACGCGAGGGTACACGTGGGTACGTGTCGGAGGTGCTCGCGATTCAAGGGTTCAAAGACGGGGACTACGTCCTCAAACGCGTTTTCTAACTACACGGGATTTATCCAATGAAGAAGCACATTCAAGCGTTGTGTTCGCTGGTCCGCAAAAAATCGAAAGACACCGCCGGCTATCTGTTCGGGCGCGGCCAGCGACTGTCAACGCTGATCGCATTGATCTTCACGTTTGCTGCGCCGGCCGCGAAGGCGGTCGATCTCGGGGATCTGGGCAATGCGGCCAACCTCGTCTGTCTGATTCAGTCGTACGTGAGCGGGCCTTGGTTGTACGGGATCGGCATCGTCCTGATCATTGTTGGCGCGGTCATGATTTCGAACTCCGAGAGCAACTTCGGGAAGTTTCTCTCGACCGTGGTTGTGGGCTTGGGCCTTGCATCGTGTGCGATCCCTATCGTCAAAAACCAGTTGAAGATCAACTACACCTGTGCGTGAGCCGAAAAAAGTTAGCCGGTCGCTTTCGTTGCCGCGCCAGATGGGCGGCGCCGATCGCGGCCTTGCCATCGCCAACGGGACGCTGACAGCGCTGCTCTGCTACAGCAGCATGTCGCCGATCTATTTGGTCATCGGCATCGTGGTGCACTGGGTGCTTCGTTGGCTTTCGTCAAGCGATCCGTGGTGGAAAGAGGTGCTGGTGGTCTACAACCGGTACCCCGACGTGCACGAGCCAGTGCCTACCGCCGATGTCGCCGCCCGATTCCGGCGGCCGTATGGATTTGATCAGGAGCTCCCGCTGTGAGCACGAACCCGAAGCGTCGAGCGATTCAGGAAATCGCCCCGTGGGCGACGATGGTGACCCCCGAAGTCATTCTTGACAAGGACGGGTCACTGTTGACGCTGTACAGCTTCGAAGGCGTGGACGCGGATAGTCCAAACGCTGACGAGATCTCGGCGGCCCGCGACAACCTCGACCATGCCTGCAAGAACTTTGATCATCGGATCACCGCGTGGTGGCGAATGTCGCATCGCCGCGTTCGGGGTGAGATCGGTGGACGCTTTGCGTCGGAGATGGATCAGCGCGTAGACGCGATTAACCAGAAGAGTGTGGGGAGCGGAAAGTACTTTCGGAACACCCACTCGCTCGCGCTCGCGTACACGCCCGAGACGGGGATCAACAAGCTCTTCGAAAAGGTCGCCTATCACATCACGGTCGGTGGCAAGTCGGTCCCGATCGCATTGGTCGAGACCCTCAAGGATATGGTGTTGGCGCGCAGCGCGTTCGTATTCGACATGGAGCGAATCGCCTCGGATATCAAGCGCTTTGAAGGGATCCTGGACGCATTCAAGGGTGGTGTTGCGCGGCTCAAGATGAAGCGACTCCAACTGCAGAACGCGCTCGCCTTCCTTCATCAGACTGCCAATCCGTCCGTTCCACCGCGGCGAGTGCGCTACCCCGTGACGATGCTCGACACGCACCTAACGGAAAGCTTCGTGACCTACGGTGCCGAGCACATCATGTTCGAGTCCGCTTACGGCACGCGGTACGCGAAGATCATCGCGGTGAAAGAGTGGATGGGCTTTCAGGAGGCCGCGCTCGACGTGCTCGCTGACGTTGACGCCGAGTTCGATGTGTGCGTCATGTTTCGATTCCTGTCTACCAGCAAGGCGCAGGCGTACATCGAGAAGATGCGCAAGTTTTACAAGGTCGCTGCGTTCAGTCCCGTGAAAGTCCTGAAGAGCTTTTTCTCGAAGGACGAGAAGAAGGAAAGCATGGAGAACGAGCAAGGGCGCGAGATCCTTGCCAAAGAGGCGGAGAACGCGCTCGCGCGCCTGATCGCGGACGGCCAGCAGTACGGCTTCGCGAACATCTCGGTAGTCGTCTATGGGGACACGATCGACGAATGCGACGACAACGCTCGCGAGATCGTCGGCCGCATCGGCAACGCTGGCTTCGGTGTGCTCGTAGAGAAGCGGAATCTCGCCGCGGCATGGGCGTCGACGCTGCCTGGCCGGTGGGACCAACAGAAGCGGCTGCAGTTCGTCGAGACGCCGGTTGTTTCTGACATCGCGCCGGTGCGAGGTGTCGCAGAAGGGAGCGACGTCAACGAATGGCTCACGCAGCAGTTGGGCGAGAAGATCGGGCCGCTGACACTCTTGCCGACCCGTCACCGGACGTTGCAGCGCGTTTCGTTGCACGATCCGAGCGGGAAGTCGCACGTGCTGATCATCGGCCCTATTGGCGCCGGCAAGACCATCTTCCTCAATTTTCTCGTTTCGCAAACCGGGCGCTTCCGGCCGCGCCGAATTAAGTTCGACAAAAACCGGTCGACGCGCATTCCGACCGTGTTTGCGGATGGCAAGTTCGTCGATGCAACCGGCAAGTTCGCGGCCGCGACGCAGGTCAACCCACTCTCCCTGTTGGCCGATCCCCGGCACTACACCTACGTGTCAGACTGGGTCCAGATGGCAATCGAGGGTGAAGGAGAGAATTTCCACTGCAGCCCGACTCAGCAGCGGACGATCTACGAGAGGGTCGTCACGCTCGCGCAAGGCTATGGCCCGGAGTACTGGACACTTTCGTTCTTGACCACGCTGTTGCCCCTCGAGCTACGGGAGCGCCTGCAGATCTGGACCAAGGGCGAGAAGAACGGCCGGTTCTTCGATCACGTCGAAGACGCGTTCAACCTTTCCGACGATTTGGCGATCGAGATGGGCGAACTGTTCGAGAGCTACCCAGTTGCCGCCGCGCTGTTCATGGATTACGCCTTCTACCGCATCTCGCAGTGGCTGGATGGCAAGCGAGTCACGATCATCGAGGTCGAGGAATGCGGCTTCTTTTTCCGGTACCCGCGCTTCTATGCGCGACTGGAGATGTGGGTTGTCACGATCCGCGGTCTGAACGGCACGCTCGTGATGGCGACGCAGTCGCTGAGCCAGCTCGAGCGGGTCCCGAATTTCGAAATTATGAAGGAGAACATTCCGAACTTCTTCTTCCTGCCGAACCGCGACGCGCGCAACAACAAACGCCTCTATCGCGACGTGTTCGGGCTGACCGACGACCAGATCGACATGATCAGCAATGGCGTTCCCAATCGTGACTACCTATGGGTCACGCCGGACCACTCGCGGATGCTGCAGGCGAAGTTCCCGAAAGAAGCGCTTGCAATCTTGCGTGCTGACGGCGCGGCGCAACGCACACTCGACAAGCATCTTGCGAGCGGCTCGCCGACCTGGCGTGAAGACTATCTGCAGGAAATGGCCACCCTCGACTGACAGGAACCCCCATGAAGCTCATTTCGAACCTCACCCAGCAGTCCCGTTACTACGACGTGTTTGGGCTCACGGACGATGAGATCGACGCGATCACCATCGGTACGCCTACTCTCACTCGTCTCCCGGCGGCGCCGGGCGGCGCGCACCCTTTGCCGGCGCGACTCTCGCACGACGCACCCACGGCGCCGGGCGCAGTTGGTACGGCGCATCGAACCCTCGACTGAAAGGTCCCACGATGAAACTCATGCCGACTCTTCGCGCCGCAGCCTTCGCGGTCTCCATGTTCGTTGCCCAGCACGCGTCCGCGCTGACGGTGTTCGATCCTGCGAACTTCGCGCAGAACGTTGTCACGGCGGCTAAGGCCGTCAAGGGCGAGATCTACCAGAACACCAACATCCTCTATCAGTACCAGATGATGGCGAACCAACTGTTGCAGGCCCAGAAGCTCAACCCCGCTGCATGGAGAGCGGCGTATGACCAAATCACGGGCGACATCAACAAGGTCAAGGGGCTGGTTGGCACGCTCCAAGGGCTCTACGGCGACCTGCAGAAGGGCGGCGAATGGGTGACGCAGGTGCAAGGGCTGATCAGCCGGTCGGGCAAGTCGAACGCGCAGTGGTTCTTAGACATGAACACCTTGTTTCAGCAGAACGACAAGGTCGCTCGGAACCTCTTCCAGATGGGTTCGAACATCATGCAACACACGAAAGAGATGGCGCAGCGTCGGCAGGAATTGCAATCGCAGTTATCACTTTCCCCGACGCAGCAGGCGACGGCCGAAATCACGACGCACTACCTCGATATCGTGACGAGCCAGAATGCGGACATCCTTCAGCTCAACGCGGCCAAGGCCCAGAAGGAAGCGCAGAAAGACGCGCAACAGGCTGAGGAAGACAAGGAAAAGGCGGGGGATGCGGAGAAGTTCATCGCGAAGCAACAGGCCGAACGGGCTGCCTATGGAATCACCCAACAATGAAGAACGACGTGTTTTGCTCGTGGCTCCGATGCGGGTTGATCCTTCTGGCGCTCGTGCTGCCGACCGCGGCGAGGGCAGCGATGACGGACGGATTGTCGCAGCTGATGACGTCGGGCTGGAGCTCGAGCTACGTGACGGGGGAGGTCGCTAAGGGTGCCACTGCTGCGATTGACGAGATCACGAAGATAATGAAGGACCTGATCGATCTCGCGGTAGAGCTGAGCAAAGCGCTCGACAAGGACTCGAACAAGATGGCGTTCGGGCTGTCCGTGACGACCGTCGTGCTGGCGTCCCTTCGGTTCGCCGCGACCAGGGATCCGATTGCAGCCTGGCAGAGTCTGTTCGAAGACCTCGCGATATTGGGCATCTTCGCGGCGGTATACGTTGCTTACGGAAAGTGGGCGCCTGGGTTCTACAAGTGGTTCAACGACATGGCGATTGCTGTTTCGGGGACCGGCGCGGAGTCATTGCCGATGGCCATGGTGAAGTCGGCCGGGGCGATCTACGATGCGGTGATTGAAGCGTTCAAGGCGGAACACTGGTGGAACTACATCGCGTTGTTGATCAACCTCGTACCGCTATTGTTTGCCTGGCTGTTCCTGATGGTTGCCGCACTGGTGTTTCTCTTCTACATCTCGCTCGGGACAATTCAGATGGCCGTCGCGATCGTGATGGGAAAGATCGCGTTCGCGCTCGGCATGTCGGAGTTCACGAGGGGCTGGTTCAAGAGCTGGCTCGATTTCACGATCGGTGCGGGCATGTACATGGTCGTCGCCGCGATTCTTCAGCGCCTGATGACGACCACGCTTGCGACGGCGTTCGGCAACACGATCTCGAAGGGGCTGACGACGCCCTACGCGGGGTCGCTGGCGCTGGATATGTCGATCTTCGTCCTGATCCTCTCCTTTGAGATTCCGAAGTTTGCCTCGATGTTCGGTGGCGGCGCTAACGCAAGCGGTGCGGCGTTCAAGAGCCTGACGAAGCTCGCAACGAAGGGCATGGCCTGATGATTGAGCCGCGTCTTTATGAGCCTGTCGAGGCAGGGGAGCTTGCGGTGCGAAACGAACGCCGCATCGATCTCATCGCGCAGTGCGCGAACGAGTCGTCGCGTGCCGAGTTCGATCGGAAGTGGATGTCGCTGATCCGGCGCTGTGCGGATTGGTTCTCGTCTGTTCCCTTCAGCCCGGAGTTGTACCGAGAGCCGGCGGGCGCGTTCCGCTGGACGGTCGAAACGGCCTTCTACGCGATGCGGCTTTCGGGCGGATTGAAGTTCGCCACGAACCTCCCGTCGGAGCGGCGCCGACGTATCGAACCGCAGTACAACTACGGCGTATTCCTCGCGGCGATCTGCTCGGGACTGGACGAGCCGTATCGTCATTTCGACGTGGAGCGAGCGAGAGACCGACAGGTCTGGAACCCGTCCGTTCACGGCGCGGTCGGGCCGTGGCTCGCAGGCGCGAGCTATCGCGTGACGCGGCGTGCGACACCGTTGCCGGTTGAGCGCATGCGCACGGGCATGTTGGCGCATGCGCTGGTCGGCGCGGAGCTGCTTTCCGGGCTCGACTCGGAGGTGCAGGCAGAGATATTCGGTGCAATTAACCCGACGCAGAGCCCGATGGGTGTCGAATCGCTGACCCACAAGGTCGTCCGGCAGGCTGTCGCGACGGCGGCGGATTTCGACCGGAAGGCCCAGCGAGCGGTCTTCGAGCCCGTGACGTTTACCGTGCCCGCTGCTATCCACGTTGCAGCGGAGCTCGAGCCGAAGGTCGCGGGGGCACCTACTGTGGAACCGCTCACGCCTGCTCCAGCGCAGACCGAGACATCCGGGGGGGCGGCTGATTCTGCGCCAGCGGCGCCTGCGTCAGTACCGTCGGCTGCCGCAGTCGCTTCACCGCCCGGCGAGGCCCAGCTGCCGGCGGCCGTTTCCGACGACGCGACGTCGACCGCGCAGGCTCGGACTATTCAAGCGGGACAGAAGGGTTCGGATGGACGGCAGATGACGCTCGAGCTCCCGCCGCCGGCCGCGGCTGTCAATCCGGTCGAGATCCGTAGCGAGCCCGCCACCGCCGCTCAGACCGGAAAGCGGTTTGACGAAGTACTGAAGGGTGCACCGCGCATGATCGTCGACTTCTTCTCGGCGCTGCAGCAGGACGTCGCCGGGGGCAAGGTCAAGGTGCGCTGGACCGATCAGGGCCTGGCGCTGCCGAAGCGAACCATCGGCAGCTACGGCGTCGCAAGCGACACTCTGATCGAGCACATGCGGAGACGGAGTCTGCTGCTTGCCAACGAGCAGGCGGAAGTCACTCTGGCGCCGCGCATCGGTGAGTTGATTCAGGAGCGCGGCGCGTGAACGGCTATATCAATCACTTTCGGCCGATCTTTGAGATCCGCGCCGCATTTGTCTGGCTCATTGCGCTTCTCGCTCTGCCGCTCTCGGGCATGCCCTATGGGTGGGTATTCGCGCTTGTCGCCCTCGCCCTGCTTGCTTTCCGTGCCGGCCAGGTCTGGCGCGCGCTCAAGTTCCGGATGGGTTTGTCGACGAAATGGCTGACGACGCTTCCGGTGCCGAGGTTGCTGACGATTCAGGCACGCATGCGGCTCGAGGCCAACGCGATGTATCTGGGTACCGGGTTTGAGTGGACGCAGAAGCATTGCCAGATGGCCCACGACATCCTGCGGATGCCGACCACGGATATCCCCGGGCTGCCGAAGTGGTTGCCGAAGACCAAGCCGGGGCGGGCATTCGAGGAGATGGTCGAGAAACTTTTCGCGCCGAAGGACAGCATCCGCGATCTGACGCCGCAAGGCGTCTCGTGGGTCCACGGTCTGGAGGCCAACAAGGGCTACGTGCCGTTTCACTACAAGGCGATGGGTGGGCATACCGCGGTGGGCGGAACAACGGGTGCCGGAAAGACGCGCACGTACGAAGTCGTCACGACGCAGGTCATTCATTGCGGCGACGTGCTGATCGATATCGATCCGAAGAACGACGAGGAGTGGAAGGAGCGCGCGAAGCGGGAGGCGAAGCGAACCGGTCGGAAATTCCTCTACTTCAACCAGGCCAAGCCGTCCGAGTCGATCCGCCTCGAGCCGCTCGATAGCTGGTCGCAGCCGTCGGAAATTCCGAGCCGCATTGCGCAGCTGATGGAGGAGGGGCCTTTCCGCGATTTCGCGTACCTGTTCATCAGCCGCTCGGTGAACGGCGAGCTATACATCGGCGACAAGCCGAACCTGCGCTCTATCCTCAAGTACGCCCAGCTCGGCATCGATCCGCTTCTGGAGAAGGCGCTCAAGCGCTTTTTCATCGAGAGCGGGTTGACCGACTGGGAGGAGCTGGTCGCGGCGGGAAGCCAAAAGATGGCGAACAAGCCGGGTTCCACGCGCGTCGACGCGATGATCGCGCTCTATCAAGCGCGGTTCGGCGCGAACGACCGCGGACACGAGGCGATCGACGGGCTGATCGCGACGCACGTGCACGATCGCGAGCACTACATGCGGATCATCGCGTCCGCACTGCCGCTGCTGCAGATGCTTGCCACGGGCGAAACCGGGTTGATGCTCGCGCCGAAGGTCGACGATTTCGAGGACGAACGCGAGATCTGGACGATCGAGAAGGTCATTCGTCAGAAGGCGGTGCTCCACATCGGCCTCGACTCGTTGTCGAACAGCATCGTGGCGAAGGCCATTGCATCGATGATCTTGGCCGATGTATCGGCAGTGTGCGGCTCGATCTACAACTTCTACGACAAACCGCCCGAAGTGGTGCTGATCATCGACGAGATCGCAGAAGCGATCAACGAGCAGGTGATCCAGATCCTGAACAAGGGCCGAGGCGCCGGCTTCAAGGCATTCGTGGCGTTCCAGACGCGGGCCGATCTCGAAGCGAAGCTGGGGAATGCCGCAAAAATGCTGCAGGTTTTGGGGAACCTGAACAACCAGATCATCTTACGCTTGGAGGATACCGACACGGCTGAGTGGTTCTCGCAGAAGGTGGGGGAGACCGCGATTCGCAACCTGATCATCTCGAGCAGTACAAGCAAGGCGAGCGAGGGCCATGTCGGCGAGTTCACTGGCTCCGTGACGCGCTCGCAGCAGCTAGAGGCGGTGCCGTTGATCCCGACTCGCCTAATACAGAGCCTGCCGAACCTACAGTACTTCATGCGGATCTCGGGCGGCGCGGTGTACCAGGGACGCATTCCAATTCTTACAGGCTAAACAACCAAGCATGTCTGCCGTTTTCAAGAAAATCATTCGCGAGCACAAACTGTCCTCCCACCTGACCCCGGTGTTCACCCTCGCCCCTGAACTGGAGCTCGTGTGCTCGCGCGTGGCGGACTTCGTCGGTGAGCACTTCATCGGGAAGGCGGAGCCGTTGGTCAAGGAAATGTTCCTGGACGGGCTCAGTGCGTTCAAGCGCGTGCGCAAGACAGGCGATCCGCATGTCGCGTTCATGCAGGGCTTGTTTGCCTCTGCGCACATGCTGTATGCCCGACGCTTTGTCGTGCGCGATGGTGAGCGCTTCCACGTGTGGTCGCCGATGTTCGAACCAGTGACGGCGTTCGAGGCGCGTCACCGACTCGTGCCCGAGATGGTCGACGAGCGTTGCCCGGAGAACATCAGCCAGCGATCGGCGGCGTTCCAGCTCGCGGCCCGTGCGCTAACGGGAGAAACCTTCCGACTCTACTTCGAGGAATACGATGTCGCTCACGCCTTTACTAATTCGGACGCTGACCAGGGTTGACGAGCACACCGTGCGTCGGGCGATAACGACCGCAGCAGCGCAGGACGATCCGTTGGCGCGCCCGCCCGTAGAGTTCGAGAAGGGTGCCAACGCAATGGCGTACTCGTTGGCGATGTTCATCAGTCGGCGGCCGCTGCAGTTCTACGTTGGTCTGTTCGGTCTGATCGCCCTGCCGATCTACCTGATCGGTACGCTTCTGGGAGACTTGTATGGCGGGTAGTCGGTTCGTTGGGCACATCAAGATGTGGTTTTTCTTTGTGCCGCTGCTGTCGGTCGCGCTGATGCCCGCCGCGCCCGACTCGGCGCTATTTGAGATTCCAGACGCCGAAGCCGCATCGGTGGAGACCAGTCTCGGGGAAGCGCGAACGGCGGAGACAATCGACGCGACGAATCGAGCGTTCAAGCGCTACTTCGTCGAGACCGGACTGGTGCAGGCCTCGATGGAGCGAACGCGAGATTCGCAGATCGAGGACGGTGGCGTGGCCAACTTCGGCAGTCGTTGGGTTCACAACTTCTGGCGCCTCGTTTACCGCGTGATCTATCGACTCACCGTCATGAAGTACTGGCTGCTCGGAACGCTCGTGTTCTGCGTCGCGATGTTCGTCGACGGGACCGTGCGCCGCAAAGTGCGGGCCGCGGCGGCGGGGTATGTCAGTCCGGTGTCTTTCCATCTGGCCGGGCACGGGATTCTGCTCGTTTTCGGCGTGGCGTTCACGGTTCTGATCGCCCCGGTACCTCTCCTGGCACCGTATTGGCTGGCGATCGCGGGATGCCTCGGTGTGCTGCTTTGGAAGGCTGCATCTTCCTACCAGTAAGCCCGGGAAGGTCCAGTTTTCCGTATAGCTTTCTGCAGAAAGCCCCACAACCGGTTGCGCGCGGTGCGGCCGGGGCGCCCCGGAAAAAGCCCTTCGAAATCGCTGACGTTTCGGTCGATTTAGACGATTCGGCCACGTCACAATGAGTCATGGTCTACGGCCCTCGGAAAGCTCACTCCCCGTAGAGCTTTCAGCCTTGCCCCCTCTCTCCCCGGGAGGGGGCTTTTTTTCGCCCAGCGCAGCGCGACCGCCGCAAAAGCCGCGCGAAATCGTTCACGTTTCGGACGCGTATCGCGGCACGGGCCCGCAAGAATAGACGCAAGCCGCACGTGCGGTTACTCAACCAGAAGGGATCCACATGAGCACGATCAATGAAGAAGCGCACGTCGGCACCGTTACGGCGGGCGCGACAACTGACCAGGCTGGCGAGCACGCAGGCGACACCGCCCTCGCTGAGATTGCCGGCCCGGCCGTAAGCAACGGTCTGCAGACGACGGATGGCGCGGACGACGGTGAGGTCGAGCGCGAGCTCGACGAGATGGAGCGGTCGGCCGCTGTCCTGAAGCGTGAAGGGCTGATCAGCGCCGCAGAGGCGGACCAGAAGCTGGAGGAGGTGGCGCGCACGCGCACGCTTTTCCGCGATCTGCCGCCCGACCAGCGCGCGGGCATCATCCAGCGTCGGCGCGAGATTGGCCGCGAACTGATGAACAAGCAACTGTCCGGCGCGGCCGTCGTGGCCGCTCGGGTCACGATGAAGCATACGCGCCTGAAGCCGCTGTTTGAGCAGTGGTGGCCGTATCTGAACCGGATGTCGATCAACATGCAGCGGTTCGGTCGCACGACCTACGGCGCGAGCGAACAGGGGATAGTCAGCACGTGGTTCGAGAAACAACTCGACCAACTCGAAGCCTACGTGAACGAGCAGCTCGACGTCGCGAAGGGCTTCCGGGAGAGGACGGAAACTGAAATGCGCGAGCGCGGCGAGACGGTATTCGCGCCGACCGTGACGAAGCCCTCGCTCGATATCGAGGTCGAAGCGTACTCGCGGTTCTCGATGCGCCTACTGACCGTGATCCTGAAGTTCGATCAGGTGATGGACCACTTCGATTTCCTCGTCTGGAACGGGATTCGTGACCAGTCCGACGTCGACGACGAAACCGCGCGCTTCCTGCGCAAGTTCCACCCGGTCGGCCTGCGTGGGTACACGACCCACCTGAAGCTGATGAACACTGTTCGCGGTAACTGATCGGGAAGAACGGTGCCATGCTCGACGAGTTGAATACCCAACAGCGCGAGGTGGCACTCATGCGCGGCCATTGCCTCGCGATCGCGTGCCCGGGCGCAGGAAAGACCAAGATGAGTGCGACGAAGGCCGCCTGGCTGCTGCAGGATCCTACAGCGGTGGTGGGTGCCGTGACCTTCAGCAAGGACGCCGCCCTCGAACTGCGCGACCGTATTCTCGCGCTGGCGCCGCCTGATGCGAAGCGGCGCCTGATCGCCAGCACCTTCCACTCGCTCGCATTCAAGCAGCTTCAGCGGCCAGGTTGCAGCCGTCCTGACATTGCATCCGAAGGTGATCGGCTCGGGCTGCTCGGGCGGGTACTGGCGGAGCTCGGGTACGGCTGGAAGGTCGAGGAGGCGGTGCCGATCATCGAGCGGATCAAGACGAATTTTGGCCGAGCTGAGGAAGGGTCGGCCGAATCGACGCTCTATGCCGCCTATCAGGACGCGCTTGAGCGCAACGGCAAGATCGATTTCCAGGACATGTTGCGCCTCGCAGTCGAGGGGATGCAACGCGACGACATCAAACCTTACCGCTTCACCGATCTACTCGTCGACGAGTTTCAGGATACGGACCCGCTGCAGTTTCGGTGGGTCGAGCTGCATGCGCGCGCCGGCGCGCATGTCACGGTGGTGGGCGACGACGACCAGAGCATCTACGGGTTCCGCGCGGCACTCGGCTTCCGCGGGATGGAGAGCTTCGCCAGTACGTTCGAGGCCCAGCGCGTGGTGCTCGGTAGCAACTATCGCTGTCGTGCTGAAATCCTGGCGGCCGCTGACCGGGTTATTCAAAACAACGTCGATCGAATGCCGAAGATTCTCCACGCCGCGCGCGGTGCCGGCGGCGCGGTCGCGACGCGGCGATTCGACGACGAGTACAGTGATGCCGTAGCCGCGGTCGAAACGCTGCAGCCGAAGCTGGCGGCCGGCGCGACGTGCGCGATTCTAGCGCGGACGAACCGGATTCTCGACCCGATCGAGTCCGTGTGTCGGTCCCACGGCGTGCCGTACTACCGCGCATCGGGCGGGTCGGTGCTCAATAAGCCGCAAGCGGCCCTGATGTGCAATCTCCTGCAGGTTGTTGAAGGTCACAAGCAGAACGGCGTCGACGCCGTCCTGGGTTATATGGGCATGAGTTCCTACGACCTCGGCGCGTTGCACAAGCGCATGGGCGCGGCGTTCGTCCAGATGCAAAAGCAGGAGCTGGTGAGCCTTGGGCTGCGGGAGGAAACGGCGACGGCGTACCGCGCTTTCATGAAGCGGCTCGGTGAGTGGCAGGCGCTTTGCCAGCGCGCCTTCCATTCGCTCGCGCTCGAGGGTGTGTACGAATGGATGATGACATACGCTAAGGGCGACGTCGCGATTCGTGCGATCCAGTGTACATATGACGTGATCAGCCGATTGAACGGCTCGTTCACCGAGCGCATCGAGTTCCTGAAGCGGGACAACAACAAGCCGGGCGTCGGTGTGCTGGTGCTTACAACGATGCACAGCTCGAAGGGGCTCGAGTATGACCACGTCTGGATCAGTCGATCGGAGGAGGGCGTGGTGCCGGACGACAAGAGCCCGGAGTCGGAAGAGCGACGGCTGTTTTACGTCGCCATGACGCGAGCGCGCGACAGCTTGACGATCTCATCGATCAAGAAGAACCCGGTGTCGCGATTTGTCGTCGAGTCCGGGATTGAATAGAAAGTCGGCCGCATGAAGCGGCCGTCGACACTTCATTCGGATGCCGGCGCGCGTCCCTGACAAGTATCTGCCTCGCGATTGCCGGTCGTGCGGCGTTCTTCGTGGCGAAGCGCCCACCACTCGATGACCACGCCCCCGAAGACGATGGGGAGAGCAGCGAGCACGAGATAGGTGATGAGCGCGATCGGAGCTTGGATGAGCCAACGATCCACAGGGCGATCGTCGCCGTACGTGAGCCCGTGAGCGACAAAGTCGACTATGCACCCAATCGCTCGGGTGGTCGTGTTGTCCGGTGCTCCCCTCAACGGGGCTAGACCGCTCCATGCAAGACAGCAAGACGCCATCACGGACGTCACTGCAATTGTGGGTCGCGCGCTTTGCTGGATAATCGCTCCGAGGTTTTTTCTAGGTTTGTTCATGACGTCGGGAGCGCTGCGGTGTCGGACGTTTCGGTGAGCGGCGTGGCGGCCGCCGACGCTTCAATGACCAGTTCGCGTGCCACGCGCTTAAGCTGACCATTGAGCGCGGCTTGCGGACCGAGCCGGATCGTGCCGCAATAGAACACGTCTCCGTTCACGCGGCCGTTTATCTCGAGCATCTCGCGCGCGTATACGTCGCCTTCCACGGTGCCGTCGATCCGAACGATTTCGCCCTGAACCTTCCCCTTGATGATGCCGCCGGTGCCGATGTGCAGCAGGCCCCTGGTTGAGATGATGTCGCCGGTTACGAGCGCAAAGACGCTCAACCCGTGGTCGAGAATCAAGGTGCCGTCTACGACCAGGCCAGCCATGAGGACAGTCACGTTACTCGGTTTTGCTTTCATGGATGCTCTCTCAGAACAGTGGAACGTCGCTAGTCTTGGCGGGCGTCGAGGTTTTCGGGGTGTGTTCGGCCTTCGCCGGATCGCTATGCGGTGCGGGCGTCGTCGCCTCGTCACTGGCCGCCTCCTGGCGCTGACGAGCGGGCGCGCGGTGAATTCGCTGCGGTGGAGACTTCGGTTGACCAGCCGACGCAACTACCGCAGACGTGGGTGACCCCGTGGCGACGGGTGCGGGAGCTCCCTGGGCCGGCGCGGTCGCAGCGGGCTGCGGGCCCGCTGCGGCACGCGAGGCACGAATCGGTGACGCGGCGGCTTTTTCCAGATCGGTTAGCGGTGCGGGTGTTGCGGGATTCGCAGGCACGGCCGATTCTCCCGACCCTGCGGCACGCATCCCATTGGCGTCAACGCGTGACAGGCTGGCCGCAGCGCGTTCCGCTGGTTCAGCAAAGTCAGCGCCGGTGAGCGGACGCTTCGGTCCCGGCGGCGCCGAAGCCGCTGCAGATTCTGCACCTTGCGCCAGTCCAGTGCGCGGGATTTGCGATGCGGTCGGTTCAATGTGTGCGACGGCTTGCGGTCCATGAAGCACGTGCCAGAGCTTGGCAGCACACATACCCGTGAGTCCGGCGCCTAACGCAAGTGCGAAGGCGATAGCCGTCGGCCGGCCGAAGCGGCGACAGGTCGACGTGAGCCGCGCGATCACGCGTTCGCGCGTGGATTCTTGCCCGACGGGCGCCGGGAGTGCCTCCATGTGGCTGTTGATGTCGATGACAACTGGTCGCGATGAGTATTGGGCGTGCAGCGCCTGGATCTCTCGTATGTCCAAGATTTACTCCGTGAGTGGTGTCTTGCCGGCGGCGGGTGCGTGCCTGCATGCGTGTGCTGCGACCAGTTCGCGCGCCAGTAGATCGCGTTCCTCTCGCAACTGGGCGAGTTCCGAACCCAAACTGCCGATCCATTCGGCGACTTCCATCCCTTCGGGGCACCCCGCATCGGCGGCCGCGTCGAGCATGCGTTCATTCGCTTGGTTGCATCGTCCGACGTACTCCAGAAGGCGATCGCCAGCACGTTCGAGCAACTGCTCGTCAAACCCGGTCAATAGCGCGGCGTGCTCGCCCGCCTGACGAGCGTAGGGATGCGATTCCTTCGCCGTGGATGGCATCCAGTACGCGAGGGCTCGCTGAAGGCGGTGGATTCGCGTCTCCCGGTCGTCGACGCACGCAGGTGCGGTCGAGTTCGGTCCATCGAGATCAGGGTCGAGGAACGACGCACCATCCTCGGGATGGTCGTCGATCCATGCATATACGCCAGGGCCGCGGTGCCCGGCTGCACTCAATGAGAGGACAACGTTGCCTTCGAGGTCGCCGTAGAATTCGAGCAGCTGGCGGGCCTGGGCCAGGTTCAGCGGAATCGATGTCCCGCAATTGCTAGCAGGCATCGCCTGATCAGCGGATTCGCGGCGCTGTTCAGCCGGTGATGGATTGGTCACGAGGTAGGTCTCCGGACAGGGTGATTGGTACGTCGCGACACGGCGCGCGTGCGCAACAGGCTGTAGACGAGCTTATTCGCCGGACGACAAAGTCAAGATCCGGTCTAGCCGTGCTGCAGAATCGGTTGCGTCAGTCGCGAACGGTGCCGTCGGCGTCGTACCGGTCGTTGTCCGGGATGCACGCGGTTCTCACCTGGAGGATGCGGCCTTCGGCGTTCTTGAGGATGTTGGCGCGATCTTGGGGCGTGATCTTCTCGGCGAGCTGCGCTTCCATCGTCGCGGTAAACAGGCGGTCGTACTGAGTGAGGCACCGAACGAGTAGGCCGGCGAGCGGGCGCGTCACCTTCAGTTCGATCTGTTCATTCGGAAACGTCAGCGCTCGTGCGTTGTGCTTCTCGACCCACGCGGTGGCCTTGCGCATCCAGTCCGCGGTTTCGCGTAGCGTCACTTCGAGTGCCCGTACCTTGCCGGCGCGCGCGACAGCGATCTTCGCCGCGCAGAAGTTGTAGTCGCTGCGAATGAATTGGCGTGCGAAGACAGAGCTGTAGTGCAGGATCGTGACGGCGTTGGAGTCCGGGATGATCTTGTCAATACGGCTGTCGCTCGTGAGGCGCTGGATCGGCTTCAAGCCTGTCGACGTGGCGAGGCGAAGCGCCGGCTCATCGCTGGCGGGTGAGGTGGTTTGCGTGGGCGTGTCAGGTTGCCCGCGCCCTTCGTGCGGTGGTTCGAGAACGGCAGACATGATTTTTTCGGGTGGTCTCTCTCATTGACGATTCTGAGCGAGTCGCCCGATGCGCGTACCGGCAAAAGCGTGGCTCATTTCGTGAGCTTTTCGGGGAACGCGGGCCGGGATATTCGCGATACTGACTCTACTTCTCGCGTCCCTGACGCATCGACCCTGACTTCGCTGGCCGAAGTCCATATTTTGTACAAGCCGTGCCAATGGGCATGCTCCGACTGGTTGGCAACCAGTGTGGAATTCCTTTCTGATGAGCACCTCGCCCGTGCTCCCCATTTCAGTCATGAAACTCGTCGCCGGTCGCATTCATTTGCGCCGCGACGTCGTTCGAGCCCGGACAACGGGTGTCTCTCTCCAGGCCTCTGTCCTGGGTAGAACGACTGTAGTCGACTGAGCCGTGATCCTGCGGCGGAATGGCACTTCCGAAAATGGGCTGTAGCGCAGCGTGACCATGCTGTGCGAGGACGACCTAACGTCCTCTATATGAGCCGTCCGGCTCCCTGAGCACCACGTCCCCGGAAGGGACGTGGTGCTTGGGTCATTTCACTGAATCCACGAAGCGCGTTCCTCTGCCGAGGAACGCGCTTTTTTTTCATCCTCTTTTTCTGTCCTGGAGACACGTGTGCTTCCCAATCGTCTCAATTCCCGGATTGCCGACGTGATCAGCCAAACGATCGCCGAGGAGAGGTCGGCTACCGATACGACGTCACTCGCCTGGCGGGCGCGTTGCGAGGTGGCACAAGTCGCGATGTTCACCGACTCCGACCGCCGGATTTTTCTGTCCAGTATCGCCCACCGCCGCGGAGAGGCGGCCGCAGACGCGCTTGAGCAGTCAGCGGATGCGTTGCGCACACAGGCGATCTATAAACTTGCGAGGAAACCTTCATGAACGCAGTTGTCAGTTTGGTCGGCGGCCCGGTACGGAGCGTCGTCGAAGAGCGGACCATGCGCCCGCCGGTGATCGGGAAAATTCGGCCCGGCATCAAGGTGCTGACGACGAAAGCCCGTGGCAACGCGGACGCAGTCGCACTCTACGATTCGATGGTCGCGGCCGGTGCCTCCTTCGAGACGATCGGCAAGACGCTGGAGTCGCGCTGCAACCTCAAGAACGCTTTGGCACCGCGAAACACCGACTACTTCACCTGCCGCCGCTCGGATTTCAACAACCCGGATGTCGCTGAGGAGATCGTCAGGCTCTACGGTGAGGATCGCGGCCAGGGCGTTAGGCTCTACCGCTTCCCGGTGTTGTTCGCCTTCAACGACTGGATGCAGAACATCCCCAACGAGATGGCGGCGTGGGGCACCAGCGGTCGCAAGTACTTCTCGCAGTACGGCCACGATGGTCTCAGGTACTGCAAGACGTATGCAAAGGTCGAGCGCGATCCGCGCGCGCAACGCGCGGTTCGGCATTTCGGCGGCCGCGACGTGATCTTTCGGCAGGATGACGCGATCCCCGATGGAATTTGCAACCCCGAGCAATGCCCGCAATACCAAAGCCGGCAGTGCAACCTCGGCGCGCAGTTCGTCTTCGCTATTCCCGACATCAAGGGCTTGGGTCTGATCGAACTCCCGACGAACTCTATCTACGTGCTGCAGAAAGCATACGCGGCGATGAAGACGGTCCAGCTGGCGCGCGGCAAGCTGACCGGTACCCGGTTCTGGATCTCGAAGCGGGAATTCGACATCACGCGGATCAACGAGGCCGGCGAAGCGGTGCGTCAACCGCAGATGCTGACCGTGCTCGATGCGGATATCGACATCGGTGCGTTGCTTGACGGTGCGGAGGAGGCGCCGGCGGCGATCGAAGCCGCTGGATCGGCCGGTCAGCCAGGCCCTGGCGGCACCGTGATTCAGCTTCACCCGGCAGAAGGTGAAGGCGCTGCGGGGCGCGCTGGTCAGGTGGAAGCCGGTGACGGTCCGCCCGAGTCGATGGAAGAGAAGCGCCACCGCATGCAGGACCTGCTGCAGCGTCTTCGCTTCGTGGACGACGAGCAGCGTCAGGCATTCCGGATCTATGGCCACTTCCTGTTCGGCCGCGGCTGGACCGAGCGGGCTGCCGACGTTGACAAGATGATCGCGCGGCTTACGAACGCACTCGACGACCCGAGTGCGCTCGATCGTGAGATCGACGAAGCGATTGACGCTCACCGCAACGCGTAACAGCTATCCCATTTGCCGGCCCCTCAGGGTCGGCACTTTTTTCTCCGACAACGCGAATCAGAGAGTCCTTCAGCAAAGCGATTTGCTCAAGTGCTTTCGACCGCGTGTCTCACGCATCGAAACCGTCCGCGCAAGCGGCCATCTTTTGACTCATTCCTCTGGAGGAACTTATGCGCCGGACCGGCAACATCACGGCGTTCTTCGGCGCCGCCGATGTGTTCAGCAACTGGCATCCATGCAGCTTCACCTACCACGACGTGACGTTCAATTGCGTTGAACAATTCATGATGTACTCGAAGGCGTTGCTATTCGATGACCGTGCGACAGCAGAGGCCATACTCGCATCGACGTCGCCTCGCGAGCAGAAGCGGCTTGGCCGTTCGGTGCGCGGTTTCGACGAGGCCCGATGGCTGAAGGTGCGCGAACCGATCGTATTCGTCGGCTGTCGGGAGAAGTTTCGCCAGAACGAGGCCTTCGCCACTGTACTGCGCGCGACAGGGTCAACGATCCTGGTTGAGGCCAGCCTGTATGACCGCGTCTGGGGCGTCGGGCTCGGCGAGCATGATCCTCGTATCGGCGACCCGTCGGCCTGGCAGGGATTGAACCTGCAAGGCAACGCGCTCATGCGCGTGCGCGACGTGCTTTCTCGCTCGTAGGGTCCCTCCTTGCGCCGCATGCTGGCGCGAACCTATCTCTGGCTGCTCCCGGGCGGCCATTTCTTTTTCTGGAGACGCTGATGAAGATCGCGCATTTTTCTGACCTGCATTACTCACCGGGAAACCTTGACGAGGCGGACCGATGCTTTTCGTACGCAGTCGAAACCGCCATCGCGCGCCAAGCTGACGTAGCGGTGATCAGCGGAGATTCGACCGATCATCGGCTCGACGCGCACTCGCCGGCACTCCATGCGCTCGCGAAGCAGGTTCACCGTCTTGCACAAGCGATGCCGGTGCTGATGCTTCAGGGGACGTTTTCGCACGAACCACCGGGGACACTGGACAATTTTGCGTTGATGGGGGCGCGCCATCCGGTGATGATCGCGGACAGAGCGTGCCAAGTTGCGCTCTTCGACGGTGAGTTCCGGATCTCCCGCGGATCAGTGTTCGAAGTCAATGAAATTCCCAACAGCGTGGAATGCTCACCCGATGCGATCTTCACCTGCCTTCCGACGTTGAACAAGGCGGATCTGGCGTTGCGTGTTGGGGCGCTGGCGGCGTCGACGGACCTCGCCGACTCGCTCGCTGGCTTCCTGTCTGCCGCGGGCCGGATCAACACGACGGCGCGGGAAGCTGGCGTGCCGACTGTCGGTGTGTCCCACGGGACCGTCAATGGGTGCGAGACCGAGCACGGAGTCACGATGGCGGGGTTCGATCATGAGTTCAGCCTCGACGCTCTGTTTGCTGCGGAATGCTCGGCGTTCATGCTCGGGCACATCCACAAGTGTCAGACGTGGGAGCGTGAAGGGCGTGTCGTTGGGTATCCGGGTTCGATCGGGCGTTTCCACTACGGCGAGCTCGGCGACAAGGGTTATCTGTCGTGGGACGTGTCGGCATCCGATGCGCATGCCGTGCTGGTCCCGACACCGTCTCGTGAAATGGTATCCGTTGCGTTCGACGGGCCGCCGGACACGAACGAGCTTGAAGCGCTCGCGGCGGCGTCCGCCGGGAAGTTCGTGCGTATTCGCTGGCAGATCGACGAAGAGCATAAGCAGCTGGTCGACCGCAAGGCGATCGAAGCGATGTTCTCGACGGCCGCCGGGGTGAAGCTCGAGCCCCGTGTGCTTCCTGTCATGCGCAGCCGTGCGGAAGGGATCAGCACCGCGCCGTCGGTCGAGGCAAAGTTGACCCGATGGTGCGAACTGGCTGACGTCGATGCTGTACCGCTTGTTGATCGGCTGCAGCAGCTCGAGACCGGTGACCCGGAATCGCTTGCGCAGTCGATCCTGGCGCGTCTCGCCGGCATCGACGAGCCTGCAGGTGATCAGACCGGACCGCCGGAAGTCGCATCGGTCGTGTCGCTAACAACAACGACGACGAGCGGTTCCGATGCTCCGGCGGACGCCGGCGAGCCGTCCTGGCTCACCGACGATCTATTCGCGGCGTAGTGCCGCTCAACGGCGGTTTGTCTTCCGTCAATTCCGAACACCAGCCGTGTTCCGATAGCCCAGCTGGCTATCGAAACGAGGTTCACCCCGCGCCCGATGGCGCATCGAACGCAGCATTGCTGCATCCATTTTCTTACTACCCTGACGGGGCGTGATCCCCGTCAGGGGCGCACTCTGTCTCAATCCCGGAGTGTGCTCATGTTTGGTCTCTATCCTGCTGGTGTCCGTTGGGCCCAGACCTTTACCGCGTCTACCGATGCGAAATCGCTGCAGAAGCGTCTCGTCGACCACGGCGGATGCACTGCAGCACTCTTCCATCAGCCGTTCGGCCTCCATCGCGGCGCCGTCATCGCGCAACGAGATGGCCTGTTCGTGCTGACCCACGTGATCGATGCCGACGAGGCTGAGATCGTGGTCACGCCGGCCGTCGAGTTGCAAAACCTGCTGTGGTCGTTCGACTCGGGGTACTCAGGTCAGTGGTCCGGGCGGGAGTTGCAGATTCTCACGGGTTGCACCGACTGGGAATCGATGCTCAAGCAGACGTCCGACGCGTTCCGCCGACTTTGTGGAACGGTTCAGGCCGCCATTGACGGCACGCTTGGCAAGCCGGCTTGCCGGCCGGAGCCGACGCTTCCCGTTGATGACGACGAGATCCCCTTCCTCCCGGAAGACTATCTGCAGCCCATCTCGCTCGCGGAGTTCCAGTCATGCGACCACTGAGACTGTTGCTCGAAGGTTTCTACGGCGTCCGGGACGGGATGAAGCGCAACAGCGTGGAGCTCGATCTGGAGTCGTTGCCCAACGGACTGATCGCGTTGACGGGGCCGAATGGCGCCGGCAAGACGACGATCATGGACAACCTGCACCCGTACCGGATCATGCCGTCTCGCGCATCGAAGCTCTCGGTCGATGCGTTCTCGTACTGGGACCACATCTGCGGGGCGCAAGCCCGCAAGGAGTTGGAATGGGAGCACGATGGCCTGCGTTATCGGTCGACCTTCGCGTTCCGCAAGCCTGGGAAAACCGGCAAAGCCGATTACTTCCTGTTCTATCGCTCAACGGACGGCGAGTGGCGGCCGGTATCGCTTCCTGACGGCACCGTGTCGGACGGCAAGGGCGAAACATACGATCGGTGTGTTGACGCGATCTGTGGTTCGCTCGAATCGTTCTTCACGAGCGTGTTTTCGGCACAAAACCGCAGGCCCCTCGCGTCTTACGGTGCGAGCGAGATCAAGGGGCTGCTTGCTGAGCTGCTGAAGATTGATCACCTCCGTTCGTTGTCGACGAAGGCGGCAGATGTCGCGAAGGTGCTGGCCCGGCAACTCGGCATGGTGCAACAGGACCTCGCGGCGTTCTGTGGAAAGCGGGAGCGTGTAGAACAGACGCGCAATGCGATCGCGATGGATGTTTCGGAGATCGCTACCGCTCGCGAGAAGCGCACGGTTGCGCAGGCGGAGATTGCAACGCTCACGCAGCAGCACGCCGTGTTGGTTGCCAAGCAGGGCGAAAACGCGGGTGCGGCGGCACGACTCGGGGAACTGGGTGTGCGTCGCACCGAGCTGCAGACTTCGCTTCTCGCGTTGGAGCGTGACGGACAGGCGGAGCAGCAACGCCTCTCGCAACGCGCGACGACGATCCGTAACACGATCGCTGGTCATGGGGCGGTTGTTCGACAACGTGATTCGATTCTTGGCGCCGCCGCGGATCGTGATGAAGCTCAGCTTCGTCTCGGAAAGGGCGAGGCGCAGGTCGAGCCATTACAGCGCGCGATCGACGAGCTCGATGCGAAGCGACTACGGGCAGCGACGGTCCAATCGACGCTCACCGGCCTGCAATCAGAGGGTACGACCAAGGCCGATCTGATCAAAACCCTGACCGAGCAGTCATCGGTAATCGGGTCGGTGCCGTGTGCAGGGATGGAAATTCACGTGTCGTGCCCGTTGCTCGCGCAAGCGAGGAGCGCAGCGCAGCAAGTGGAGGTCCAGACGATTTCGTTGGGGAACCTGCGGACTCGGTACCGCGGCCACAAGGCGGAGCTGGAGCAGCTCGCACCGGCTGTCGAGGCGTTGTCGGTGAAGCGAGCTGAGCTGCAGCGCGTCAACGCGGAAATCGCGGCAGCCCGGCAGGCACTTCAACGTGCAACGGAACTCGCTGCTCGCAAACCGCTGCTCGACGCAGCCGAAACCGGGCTGCAGCAGGCCCACGTGGAACTCGAGTCGCTCGATGTTGAGCGAGGCGAGGCGTCGAGACGTCGGGAGACGGAGACGGCGCGGCTCAATGGCTTGTTGGGCGACGTCGAATTGGAGATGTCGCGCCTAGCTTCGGCCGATGTGACGCAAGCTATTGCGGACGTCGATCGTCAGTTGGTCGCCAGTCGCGATAGCTGTTCAAGGCTGGACGCCCGGATCGAAGCACTGATCCGGAGCCAGGCCACCGCCGAAACGACGCTTGCCAGTCTCGAGCGCGAGCTGGATGGCTTGTCGTCGACGCAAGCACTCGCAGAGCGCATCTCGGACGAGGTCGCGAAGTGGAAGCTGCTCGCGAAAGGACTGGGCAATGATGGAGTGATTGCTCTCACGATCGACGACTCGGGCCCGGCACTGACGCAGACGGTGAATGACTTGCTACTCGCGTGCTACGGCACGCGATTCACGGTCGAGATCCAGACGCAGCGTACGTTGGCCAATGGTGAAACTCGCGAGGGTTTCGAAATCCTCGTGCACGACGCCGAAAGCGACAGCAGCAAGGCGGTCGGTGTGATGTCCGGTGGGCAGAAGGTGTGGATCAACGAATGCCTGACACGCGGCGTCGCTTTGTACATCGCGGGCAACGCGGGACAGCCGTACGAGACGCTGTTTAGCGACGAGTCGGATGGACCGCTTGATCCCGATCGGAAGGTGCAGTTCATGCGCATGAAACGCGAGGTTCTGCGTCAGGGCGGGTATGCGAGGGAGTTCTTCATTTCGCAAACGCCGGACCTGATTGCCGAGGCCGATGCGGTCATCGACGTGGCCGCACTCGCGAGGTAGTGCAGCAAACATTTTTTAACCCTGGCGGGGAACGTTCCCCGCAGGGGCGTTCCTCGCCTTTTTTTTTCATTCCGAGGAACGCTATGAAACTGAAGTCCAAATCGGCCGCTCTGGTTCGAAGCCTGACGGTCAATGTCCGCCCGAAGCCGATTCGCATGGGCACGGAGCACGTCTACGAGCTGAACGGTTCGCGCCTGCGCGACGTGCTCGTCAACGGGCGTTGGGTAACGGTGGCGGCTACGGCCGTCGCCGCGTGCTGATTCACCGACGGAGGAACGCTCGATGAACGAGATGACGAACCTGGTGATGCTGTTGATTGCGATGCACGGCAGTGCGCAGTCGCCGGCGCCGGCCTATCGGTATGCGGTGGCTGCGCAGGCCGCTGTGGATAAGCGGCCGGCCATGAAAACGGACGCGGTCATCTGCAAGGATGGCCAACTCCACACCTTTCCAGCAGGGCACCCCAAACCCTGCATCTAACCCCCTGATAGTCGGCCCCGCTCTCGCAAGAGGGTGGGGCTTTTTTTGAGATCCCTGAATGCCACTTTTGAATATCGATCTTTTTCATCTTTCGTCGGATGTCCTGCCGACAAACGCTCGTGATTCGTTCGATGCGCTGTCGGTTCGGGCGCGTTTGGCCACGCTCTCGATCATTTCTGATCAGGCCGACAACACGTCAGTGCGCGATGTTGCGCTGCACGCGTTGACGGTGATCGACGCCCCGGCGTACGTCGGGCTTTCGGCGGTCAAGAGCATCCTTCAATCCTGTCGGTCGCAACTTCGCATTCCCGCTGATCGCGTCGATTTTCTCGTTGCGGCGGGCAGTTCAGCTGCCCCGCAGAAGGAGGGATAAGCCGAGTTTGTTAAATGGCCTCGGAAGGAAAGCGATCGCTGGATCCTGACCGTAACAGCGCGCGACGTCGAGGACGCGTTGACTAATCGATAGCGCTGCCTCTACAGAACCGGCGCTCGAAAATGAGCGCGCCCGTTTCGCGCCTTGAAGTTCATTTGAATTTTGACCCTTGAGGGGCTGGCCCCGTCAAGGGCCGCCGCTCGCCTTCAGAGGAGTAGGAGGATGTCCTTTCGTACTATGACGTATGTTGTGTTTGCTCCCGGTGTGCAGTTCTTGGGCGACGCGCCGAAATGCTTGACGGGGAACATTGCTGCGGCGGACAAGCGTGGATGTCTCGTTGTCTACGAGAGCTACCTCACGCCATTGCAACCTGATGATTTCGTTGGTACGGGCCTTTCGCCGGATATGGTTGAAGAGCTTGCCGTCCAGCAGTTCCTCAACACGCTTCCCAAGGACAGGTTCTACCTGAAGCGCGTTGGCGCGACTTGTTCAACGAGGGGCGAGTTTGATGCGGGGTTGTTTGGGGACGAACCTGACGTAGAAGAGATTGACGCTGCGTTTCTGGTGCCGGTCTCCGGCGATGCCTGACGCTTGATGTGCAACCCGTGCGGGAATAGATCCCGCACGGGGCTGTTCTCGTGCATCAAAGGAAGAGACTATGCATCTCGAAATCCAGAAAAAGATGGAGTTGGCAATTGACTCGCTCGCCGCCCTGATTAGTCGGGGGTACACGCTTTCGTGCGCGCTGAGCGGGGGGAAGGATTCGACGTGTACTGCGATCCTCATGCTGGAAGCCATCCGGCGCGCCGGCGGCGACGCTTCGCGCGAGCACTTCGTGACGAGTGCAGACACTACGATCGAGAATCCGAGCATGCATTGGCATCTCCAGGCGATATTGGACGAGATCCGCGACGCCTACGCGGATGCCGG
Organism: Burkholderia ubonensis subsp. mesacidophila; assembly: GCF_002097715.1. Lineage (NCBI taxonomy): Bacteria > Pseudomonadati > Pseudomonadota > Betaproteobacteria > Burkholderiales > Burkholderiaceae > Burkholderia > Burkholderia ubonensis. The sequence continues at coordinate 14,041 of NZ_CP020740.1, read as the reverse complement.
TGCGCCAGTATCCGTGCACGTCGCCAAGCCGTCCCTGGCGTCGCAGTTTGTTGTTGCGACGATCGGGCGCGGGACGCTTCCCCGCACTCCGGAGAATGGGGTGAAGAACGGTAAGCGGATACGCGCATGTGCGTCCGACTGGAAGGTCGAGCCACAGAATCGGTTGCGCGTCTCGCTCGAGCGATCCGCGGCCGCCAGGGGAAGCAGCGAAGTGATCACGGTGCTCGGCAATCGGTTCGGCGAAAGCGGTAGTCGATCCGCGGCCATGGTCGGCCGCAATGAGAGTGCGCTGAGACCCGTCCGGAATGCGGATGGGTTTCTGACAATTTCGCCGGTCGCCGAGTGGTCAACCGACTGCATTTGGTCAATGCTCGCGCTGTTCGCGGAAGATTCTGACCGACCATTTTCGTCGCCGGTGTCTGGCGAGTCGGTGCGTCGCCTGTCCGATCTGTATCGCGCGGGAAACGAGGGAACGTGCGGCGTGATTCTCGGCGAGGGCGGCGCACGTGCCGCGTGCGGCTCGCGATTCGGTTGCTCGTTCTGCTGCGTGACAGGCGAGCGGGATCGCTCGATGGAGTCAATGGTGAAGGAAGCGAGTCACCAACATCTGGAGGGCCTCAATCGCTTCCGGAACTATCTGGTCGCGGTGCAGTGGGATCTCCGCCGCCGCGAGCTCGTTGGCCGAAAGGTGAGCGATGCCGGGTATCTGGCGGTCAAGCCGGATGTACTGTCGTATCTGGAGCGCATCCGATTGCTGCAGTATCTGCTCACGCTCGACGCGCTGGAAGTTGAGCGTGCTGATCGGCATGAGGGCGATCTGGTTGCAGGCGAGATACCGGACACGCCGGAAAACCGCGCGCTCTGCGACGTGCAGTTCGAGATGGTCACGCCGGCGCAGCTGGTGGCGATCGATTTCTATCTCTCTATGCACCAGTATGCGCCGCACGCGTTTCCAGCACTGTCGACCTGGTTCGACGTGCATCGCCTCGGACGGCGCTACCATGTTCCGGTCCTCGATCCGCTGCCGAAGACTGATATCCCGCACCACGGGTGGTTCTACGTCGGAGCGTACGACGCGGAGGTGCCGGCGGATGGCCTTCGCGACTACGCCGCGGAACAGTGGAATCGCTATCGTCATCCGGACCGGCCGAGTCGATATGCGCGAACGAGGGCCGGCGAGCAGATCGTCTATTTCGAAGAGAGCGACCAGTGCGACGTCAACGCCGAGGCGGCATGTGCGTTTGTGACGTGCAGCTTCGGCATGGACTGGTTGGTGAAAGCGCAGCAGCACAAGGGGATGGAATCGGCCCGGTTTTGGCTGAACGAAGGCTTGCTGCAGCTTCCGGAGGGGATGGCCGGGCGGTATCAGGAGATGGCGAAGCGAGGGCAGTACTTCGCAAACCTCGCCGAGCGGCTCAACCTGACGCCGGCGGAGCTGGATCGTCATCTGATCGACCATGCGATTTCGAACACGGAACACCTCACAATGCTGAGCCTCGCGCCCGTTGACCTGTTTTCTCAGGCGGTGTGACGCGATAATGTCTTGAACCAAGCCCGACACGCGTGTCGGGCTTTTTTTTTGCTCGGGAGTCGACGTAGTCGCGGGTCACGACGTCAAAGTCCCCACGCGTAGGCAAATCTGATCGCGAAGATGTGACGTGCGCATGCCATTGCCACGTGCACGTCGCGGCGCCGGTTCCCCGGGTGTGGGACCAGCTCACTCGCGATAAGGGTCATTGCTTTAATCGCGGCGGTTACAAGCTCCAGTACGGAACTATGGTGTTTCACCTTGTCAGGAAGGAGGGCACGGGTGTGCCCCTAACGAGCCTATGCGGCAATGCCTCGATCTGTTTCACCACCTTGGCAAAAATATTCTCTGGTGGCGCCGGGTGCCTGAGGGCAGAAGTTGGTCGAACGCGGACGGCGGGAAGCGGCCGAGCGTCCGCGATGAGCCGTTGTCGTCTATTCGGGGGCCGGCCTCCTACACACTGGCTGGCCGGTTGAGGATTGCTGCGAAGTCAGCGTCCGGTGGGGTAGGTGTGGCGTGTGCCGTTTGAATTCGCGCCCGGCCGATCACCAGATTGCGTGAATCGATCGAAATTCGCTCGATATGGCGGCCCCGAGCAGCACGTTCAGGGGTTTGTTGGTATGGGTAGCCGCGATGAATGTAGTCTTCGAGATCCGGCTCGATGAAGAGGACGTGGTGCACGCTGTCGGCGGTGAGCGCAACGGAGAGCATGGCGAACGGAACGCCCTGCAGCTCGCGATCGGCGATTCGATTGAGGATCGCGTCCCGGATTCGGTGATCCGCAATCAGGGCGTCCTTCGAGCCTAGGTGGTTGTCGATTTGAACGACGACCTGAGTCGGATCGGAATTGAACGTGAGCAACCTGTAGCGGCAGAACGCGATGGCGCCGTTCGCGGAGTAGATGAGGTCGGTGTACCGTGTTACGTAATCCATAAGATTGCTCCGATAGCAAAGAAGCCAGCGTCAGTGCTGGCTTCTTCAGGCTATCGAGGCGGCTGCGAAGTCAAGTCGCGACCGCAGATTGCGATGAAGACTGGAGGGTCGCTCGAATTCGGATCACCGTCCGCTGGCTGCTGAGGCCTAGCAAGCGCATGACGTCGTCGTTGCTTCGGCCGGCGAGTAGCAGGCGCCGTGCATAGGTGTTGCGAAGGGTGCGCGGGCCCATGTCGGGAACGCGAATGTCGACCGCGAGAAGCTCTTCGCGAACGATGCGGCCGAGCATCTCATCCGTCATCAGCCCGCCGGCACGGGGCGACGGAAACAGCAGCGCATTGACGGCCGTTGTCGTGTTATTCCGCCACCGCTCCAGAACCGGCTTGGCAAATTCCTCAAGGCCGATTCGACGCGCCTCGCGCGCGCCCCGCTTGGGAATCTGGATGTGTGGCCGTGCCGGCGACAGGTCGAGGTCGAGGGCGGTCGCCTGCCGAATTTCCTGCGCGGTGATACCGGTCGACAGCAAAAGACCAACGATGGCTCGGTTGCGCAACGCGCGATCGTCGAGCCCGTCGATGGCGCGAATTGCCGCTTGTAGGCGCAAATCGTCGGCCTCGAGAAGGTACACCGGGACGGGTTCGTCCTCCGGCCACGTCTGGGTCAGGGCATAAGCGGCTGCGGGATTGGTTTTCCGCACACCGACGTTGACCAAGTGCCGGCCGAGCCGGTCGAGGAGCTTCTGGTAGCGCAGGCGGGTCGTCGTGCCGGGTTTGCACCGGCGGTCCAGGTCAGCAAAGAACGATTCGAGGTGGTCCGGGCCGTAGGTGGCCAGCGACCGCTTGGCGGCCGCAAGGTGGCGCATGAAGCGCTCGAACATGGCCTCGTGTTGGACGATAGACCGTGGCGAAAACATGCGCCGATCGGCACCAGCCGCTTCGGTGCGCTGCCACTGCTGGTAGGCCTCGGTCGGTGCCGACAGCCAGAGAGTCGGTTCGTCCATTCGATCTTATATACTGAATATTGCCTACCCCAAGCATATCGCGAATCTCCGATTCGCGTCCTTTGTCAGCAGATGGGAGGGGCGTTCCTTCACCTGACTTCGGCCTTCTGCGTGCGCGCGGGCACGCGGCCAGCGCTCGCCGGTCCAGTTTGGCCGGAGTCCGCACGGACCGCGGCTTGCCGTGCGCATGGAACGATTGTGTAAGCGGATCGCTCACACCGCATCCGTACCATGCTCGGACGTGGGAGCGGCAAACAAAATCTCCCGGACGCACCGATAGACAACCGGCAGCGATGGGTCGGACTGGCTCCAGTCAATCAGTCCGCTCAGATCGGTGCCCGGCATCGTGGCTGGCCCGATGCGCGGAAGCGCGTCGATGCTCACCGGAGGATTGCGACTCTGAAAGGCAAGATCGGAGAATGCCTGTTCCTCGATCTCGAGCAGCTCGCGCCAGCTGAGCTGGCGCGGATCGCCGGCGCGGGGGAAGACGTCGAGATAGCGCCGCGCGAGTGCGGCAACTATGCGCTGCAGGTCCTGGGTCGCGCGGTTGACTGCATGCTCGAACTGGACGAGATCGACGTCCACGTGGGCCTGTTCTTGGTACATAGTGGATGCCGCCAACATGTGAAGGCACGGGGAGGGAGAGTGAAAAAGCACGGCACTGTAAATGTATACAGTGCCGCTCACACTCGCAAGAGGACTTACCGTTCGATCACGAAGGCGTCGCGGTCCTTTCCGCTGATCCATGCCGGCGCCCGGCCACGGCCGGTCCAAGTAGCGCCCGTTTCGGGATCACGGTACTTGGCCTGTGGTCGCCGGCGCTGCCGCACTCGCTCGGCTCCGTAGATCTCGCGCTCGGCAATATCGAACTCGCGGACCATGCGTTTGACCTCTGCAAGCGCGGTAATTCGTGCCTCCCCTTTGACGGCGTTGATTTGCGCCTCCAGGGCATCGCGTTGCGCGAGTAGTTCTTCATACTTTGCCATTGGTTTCTCCTGTATGGATTTTGAAGTAGGCATCGACGAAGTTACATGCTCCAGCGGGAAGTCAAGTATCAGTATCAGAGATGATAATAGTGCGCTTAGTGAGCCAGTCTCCGGTATTGCGCCAAATGAAAGCTCAAAAGGAGAAATTGTTTCGCGCCAGTGTTTAATCGCGAATTCGAGGCGAGGAGCTTTTTCATTGTCGAGTTCCAGACTTAGCAAACAGCTTCAATCTGAATATCGGCGTTTGGTGGATCGGCTGGATTTGCTAAGGCCCCGTCAGCTGCGTCACGTAGTCAAGGCGCGGCGGTAGGTAAGGGCCCTGGTCAGGCCTCGTGAAACCTGACCGCGGCGGTGTCCTTCGCAAATCGATCGAACCGTGCAACTTGCTCAGAATTCTTTCGTTGAAAATTCATGCAGCTTTCTCGCGGACCAAATTTTGATAGCCGCACGCCGGCAATTCGACGACATCATTGACGTTATTTCACACTTATACGACCTAAGTGCCCCCAATGTTGCGGTATTGTTTCGATGGCTCTCGCATCACGTCAGTCACCGAGTATCCCAATCTGGGGCGAAATTCTATGGCCAGCTACTCACCGCGGCGAAGAGGCTAAAATCGGGGGGCAGGACCGGACGCTATCCGAGGGCGCCGTAATAATTCAGAAAGGCTACCAATGAACGTGCAGAATTTCGCTGCCGAGTTGCGCGGCGGCCTGATCCAGCAGCATCGCATTCTGAAGCTAGAAACTTCGTTGGGAGACAATGTTCTACTCCCTCACCTGCTTGTCGGGAATTCGCGCTTAGGACGCGATTTCGAGTTTGTGATCGACGTGGTGTCGTCAACCAGCGATATCGAGTTGAAGAAGCTGATTGCCCAGCCGGTGACGCTTTGGATGCAGCAATCTGACCAGTCATATGCGGCTCACCACGGTTATGTCCATACCGCTCGCCGGCTAGGCGCGGACGGTGGGCTCACGTTTCATCAAATCACGGTCGCGTCGTGGATGCATTTCCTGAAGTTCCGGCGCGACCAGAAAATCTGGCAAGACAAACCCGTCGACGCGATCGTCACCGACGTCTTCAACGCACATCCGCAAGCCCGCGGCTTCTTCGAGTTCCGGTTCACCGAATCGCTTCCACCGCTGTCCTTCTGCCGCCAGGACGAGACCGACTGGAACTTTGTTCATCGCCTACTCGAGTCGGAGGGGCTTTTCGGATTCTGGAAGCACGACGATGACGGGAAGGCACACCGACTCGTGATCACGGATCGGCTAAGTACGCTTGACGAACCGTTAGCACTGGCGTTTTACCGAGCCGGGACGAGCAGTGAAGCCGACGCGATGACGGATTGGACCAGCACCCGAACATTGCAGAGTACGTCGCTCGCGACCCGCACGTTCGACTACAAACACCCGGCTGGCCACTTCAATCCGAAGGGCACCTCACTGCCCACAATGCCGAATCAAGGCGACCTTCCGGGTCAGGCCGAGGTGTATCAGTACACTGGGGCTTACGCGTTCTCGACGCAACAACGTGGTGATGTGCTGTCGAAGATCCGCGTAGAGGAATGGGAGTCTCGATCGAAGCGCTTCTTTGGCCGCGGCAGCTGGCGCTCAGGCGACGCAGGCAAACGTTTCACATTTCAGAACCATCCTGAGCACGATCGTGATCCGGCCGAGCAGCGCGAATTCGCGGCGATTGCGGTTCACTGGGTCATCCAAAACAACCTACCGATCCGGAGAACAGGGCGCCGCTTTCCACATGGCCTCGACGATCAAGTTGATGCCGCACGGTCTGACGGCGCAGCCGACACCCAGTACGTCGTGTCAGGTATTGACGGGTCCAGTGGACTGTTCAAGATCGAAGTAGAAGCACAGCGGACGACCGTTCCGTTCCGCAGCCCGTTCGAACACCCGAAACCCCCGACACATCTCGAGACGGCGATAGTAGTTGGACCACAAAACGAGGAGGTCTACACCGACGAGCTGAACCGGATCAAGGTTCATTTCGTCTGGGACCGAGTCAATGGCGGGACCGAGAATGCTTCATGTTGGGTGCGCGTGGCGCAATCCGATGTCGGCGGCGGTTACGGCGCCGTGCATCCACCGCGTGTTGGCGAAGAAGTGCTAATCGACTATATCGGAGGTGATTGCGACCGGCCGATTGCGATGGCCCGCGTATACAACGGCGCGACAAAGCCTCAGTGGCACACGACCGGTCTGCTCTCGGGCTATCGATCGAAGGAGTATGCTGGGGCCGGCTACAACCAGATGGTGATGGACGACTCGACGGGCCAGAATCGCGTGCAGCTATTCAGTAGCCAGGGAAATTCTCTGCTCCACCTTGGATATCTGATCCAGCAGACCGGAAATTCACGAGGCGATTACCTGGGGAGTGGATTTGATCTCCGTACCGACAACTTTGGCGCGGTGCGCGCGAACTGCGGTCTCTATGTCACCACCTACCGGAGTTCAGCCGATAGTCAGCAACTGGACGTGCGTGATACGCAGCAGCAGCTTGTCAAAGCCGAGAGCCTGATCGAAGCGCTTTCGAACGCTAGCGAGGCCCACCGGGCGGAGAACTTGCAGTGTGGATACAACGCACTGAAGGAATTGACAGATGCAACGCAGGGGAACGTCAGTCGCAACCCATCGGGAGGACGAACTGCCGGCGGCGGCACGGGAAGCGCAAACGCGTTTAAGGACCCGGTGATGTTGTTTGGCAGTCCCTCGGGGCTCGCACTATCGACCAATACGTCTGCCCATCTGTCCGCCGCACAGCACGTCAACTTGGTGAGCGGTCAAAGCACGCACATCGCGGTCGGAAAATCGCTGATTGCGAGCGTTGCAAACAAGCTGAGCCTATTCGTCCAGAATTCCGGAATGAAGCTGTTCGCGGGACGAGGGAAGGTCGAGATTCAGTCGCACTCCGACAACATCGAGCTGGTCGCGCAGAAGACGGTCAAGGTCCTTTCGACCGGCGCGAAGATCGAAGTCGCAGCTGACCAGGAAATTTTCCTGACATCGGGTGGCGCCTATATTCGGATTGCGAACGGTGACATTCAGATCCATGCCCCGGGCAAGGCAGACATCAAGGGCAGCGCGCATAGCTTCGATGGACCGACCGCGCAAGGCTACGTCTTGCCTGGCTTACCCCACGCGGGCGACGCGCCGCGTTATCACGAGCAGTTCCATCTGGTTGACGATGACGGGAAAACCGTCCTCGCTCACACGCGCTATGAGATCGAGAGCGAATCAGGCAAGAAATGGAGCGGTTTCAGCGACGCCAACGGCTTCACTCAGCACGTCTACACGAATCAACCTGAGTCCCTCTCGTTGACCGTATATAGGGAGGTCGAAGATGACAGCGAAGAAGCGTAAAGTCGAAAAGCGACACGTCAAACATGCGTCGACAACCGGCGAGGATCAAGAGTCGTTGGTGAAGGCTGTCATTCAAAACGACACCGGGGAATGGGTTCGGCCGGCATCCGGCGACAAGTTCGTCATCAGCGACGCACCGAAATTCCCGGAGATCACTTTCGAGATAAAGAGCGATCAACCCGCACCTTATCAGTGGAAGTGGACCATCACGTGGGACGCTCAGGTGAGTGGGCTGCGTGAGACTAAGCGCGGCGGGAAGCTGAAGACGTTTACTGATACCGGATCCTTCTCGAGCAATGACAAGACATGGGTGGCGGATCTCGGCGGCAAGATCCTCGGTGGGAAATTGACTGTCGAGGTGACGGCAGGAACCAGCGAGTTCAGGCGGACTGTATTCATCACTGGTACGAACCCAAGCACAGATGCAATTCTTGAGTTCCTCAAGACGCAACAAAACGCCGTCGGGTTCGATCGAGTCATCAAACAAGAAAGTCAATACAAGAACTTCATCAACGCCGACAATGAACCGGTCGTTGCGTTCGACAACGGCTATGGGATGACACAAATGACCAATCCCGCGCCAACGTATGAGCAGGTATGGAATTGGAAGGAGAACATCAAGGTCGGAGTCAAGCTGTACCAAGAGAAGCAGGGATATGCCAAAAACGATCTAGCCGGTCATCCGTACACCGAAGATCAGCTCATCCGGGCGACATTTTCTCGCTGGAACGGCAGCATCTACTACCGTTGGGACGAAAGCTCAAAGTCATGGGTACCGAATGGATCGATTATGTGCGATCCGGACACAGGCAATATCGGGTGGGACATGTCCAAAGATGCCAACAAAGGCAAGACTGTGGAAGAATTGCACAAGCGAGACAAGGACACGTACAAAAAAGGGAAGAAGGGCCGCAGCAGTGAGAACGATTGGATCTACTCGGGCATCTGTTATGCAGACCACATGGCGAACAATTAGAAGGACGTTATGCGCGGCAGTTGCCGCCACAGTCGGCGTGGCCACCTTCGCTCAAACGCCAGCACCGCAGTTCGTGCAGTTGAGCGGTGGCCCCATCCTTCAGGAGAAGTCGCGCAAGCTGTTGGAGACGGACGCGCGGCACGGCAAGGTGCAATCGCTGATAATTCCAAAGGAGCTTCAACGTGTGTTGCGTTCGTCGTCGAGTGTCGCGTTTCCTACCGAACATTCGAAGGTGATCGACGGTAGAGAATTCGCGATGGTGGTTGTCAATCAGCCATCGAGCGATAACCCGATGGGATACTGCGGAGCAGGAGAAGAAGGTACGCTCTATGTGCTTCGTCTTCACCACGGAAAGGCCGAAGTCGCGTTCTCGACCCTTGTCCAAAGCTGCCTGAAAAACGTGGATCTCTTCACAGATTCTGGCAATAAGTCGCCGTACCTCGCGATAGCGTGGGATGAGAAAGTCGAAGGAATTCAGATCCACTGGATGAATTACGAACGGCCGGCGCCGCTCACGCGCACGTATCACTATCAGGGGGGAACGTTTGTCATGGATCAAGATCCCCCAGCCTGACTAGCAATGTGCGAGCATCAGTCCGCGCCGCGGACTGACGGCGCGCGACTAGCAAAACTCCCGCGCTGTCGTCGGCAGCGCGCCGAGCAACTCGGTGCGGTCAACGAGCTTGCTCGCGATCAGGTGACGTACTTTCCCCTCGGCCTGCCACACGCCATAGACGGCGAGCAGTGACGCGCCGAGCGCCTCCTTTCGGAATTTCTCCAGCAGGCCGGGCCACAGGATCACGTTGACCTGGCCGGTTTCGTCCTCGAGCGTCATGAACAGCACGCCATTGGCCGTGCCCGGCCGCTGCCGCACCGTGACCAGCCCACACGCGCGCGCAAGCTGTCCGCTGCGCAGCGTCGCCAACTGGTTGGCCGGCTGCAGGCGATCGAGCGCGAGTCGATCGCGCAGTAGCGCAAGCGGGTGCCGGCCGAGCGTGAAGCCCATCGCGTGATAGTCCGTCACGATCTCTTTCCCTTCGGAGGCCTGCGGCAGCGCCGGCACGGCATCGTCGCGCTCGGTGCCGCGCAGGATATCCCGATCGGGGACCGCGGCGGCCGCCAGCCAGAGCGCTGCGCGTCGGTTGCCGCCGGCGAGCGAGCGCAGTGCATTCGCGCGGGCGAGCACCTGCAGGTCGTGCCGATCGAGCTGCGCCCGGCGAGCGAGATCCGCGACGTCGATGAACGGTCGCACCGCGCGCGCGAGCTCGATGCGGCCGGCCGCGTCCTCGCGCATGCCGCGCAGCAGCGAGAAGCCGAGCCGCACCGGCGCCGACGTCGTCGGGCCCTCGATCGCCGAATCCCATGCACTCGCGGTCACGTCGACGGGCAGCACTTGGACGCCGCGGCGCCGGGCGTCCTGCAGCAGCTGGGACGGCGTGTAGAAGCCCATCGGCTGGCTGTTGAGCAGCGCGGTCAGGAACACGGCCGGCTCGTGCCGGCGCAGCCAGGCGCTCGCGTAGACGAGCAGGGCAAAGCTGGCCGCGTGGCTTTCCGGGAAGCCATAGTCACCGAAGCCCTTGATTTGCGCGAAGATCGCCTCGGCGAACTCGCGATCGTAGCCGCGCGCGAGCATGCCGCTCACCAGCCGCTCGTGATACGGCTCAAGGCCGCCCTTGCGTTTCCATGCCGCCATCGCGCGGCGCAGCTGGTCGGCCTCGCCGGCGGAGAAGCCGGCCGCCAGCATCGCGACCTGCATCACTTGCTCCTGGAAGATGGGCACGCCAAGCGTGCGCTTCAGGGCCTTCTCGACGTCGGGCGACGGGTACGTGACGGGCTCCAGTCCTTGTCGCCGGCGCAGGAACGGATGCACCATGCCACCTTGGACCGGACCCGGCCGCACGATCGCGACCTCGATCACCAGGTCGTAGAAGCATTGCGGCCGCAGTCGCGGCAGCATCGACATCTGCGCCCGCGATTCGACTTGGAACACACCCATGCTGTCGCCGTCGCACAGCATGTCGTAGGTGGCCTTGTCCTCGGCCGGGATGTCCTGCAGCTCAAACGTCTCGCCGCGCTTCTCGGAAATCATGTCGAGCGCGCGTCGAACCATCGACAACATCCCGAGGGCAAGAATATCGATCTTTAACAGCCCGATCGCTTCGAGATCGTCCTTGTCCCACTGGATGATCGTGCGATTCTCCATCGCCGCGTTCTCGACCGGGACGAGCCGCGTGAGCTTGCCGCGGCTGATCACGAAGCCGCCGGAATGCTGCGAGAGGTGGCGGGGGTAGCCGAGCAGCTGCGCGGCGTACTTCGCCCATTGCTGATTGAGCGGCGCCTCGGGATCGAGCCCGGCCTCGCCGAATCGTTGCAGCAGATCCTCGCGCGAGTCGAACCATCTATGACTTTTCGCGACCCGGTCGACGATCGCCAGGTCGACCCCGAGCGCCTTGCCGGCCTCGCGCAGTGCGCTGCGCGGCCGATAGGTGGTGACCGCCGCGGTCAACGCTGCGCGGTCGCGGCCGTACTTGCGATAGATGTACTGCATCACCTCTTCGCGACGCTGATGCTCGAAATCGACGTCGATATCCGGCGGCTCGTTGCGTTCCTTGCTGATGAATCGCTCGAACAGCATCGACTGCCGCGATGGGTCCACTTCGGTGACGCCCAGGCAATAGCAGACGGCCGAGTTCGCAGCGGACCCGCGGCCCTGGCACAGGATGCCTTGCCCGCGCGCGAACTGCACGATGTCGTAGACCGTGAGGAAGTACGCCTCGTAGTTCAGGTCGGCGATCAGCTGCAGCTCGTGCTCGATCTGCGCCTGCACGTCGACCGGAATGCCGCCCGGAAAGCGCCGGCGCGCGCCGATGTAGGTCTGATCACGCAGGTACGTTGGCGGGTCGTAGCCGGCGGGGACCACTTCGTCCGGGTATTCGTATTTCAGGTCGTCGAGCGAAAACGTGCAGCGCCGCGCGACTCGCACGGTCTCCTCGAGCGCGCCGACCGGATAGAGGTTTGCGAGACGCAGGCGCGAGCGCAAATGGCGCTCGGCGTTCTGCGCCAGCTCGTAGCCGCATTCGGAGACCGGGCGGCCGATCCGGATCGCCGTCAGCACGTCCTGCAACGGTTTGCGGGAGCGCACGTGCATCAGCGGCCAACTGGTGGCCACCACCGGCACGCCGTGGCTCGCGGCGACGCGCTCGACGATGCCGCGGTGGATGTCATCCATCGCGCGCGCATGAAGCGTCAGCGCAACCCACGCGCGATCGCCGAACACGCGCGCGAACCATTCGATCTGCGCGTCGAGGCGCTGCTCGTTCGCCGGGAATTCGGGCGACAGGATCGCGAGGCAGTCGGCGAGGCCGCGCAGATGCGAGTAGGGTGGGTCCGGGTGCTCGAGATCCAGCGGCGCCAGCCGATACGAGCCTTTCTTGCCGCGCATCCGGCCGAGCGAGACGAGCTCGCAGAGGTTGCCGTAACCGTCGCGGTTCGTCGCGAGAGCGGTGAAGGCGAGCGCTGTCGAGCCGTCGGCGGCCGTGAGCCGGAAGTGCGAGCCGATGATCAGCGGCAGGCCGGCCGCTTTCGCCTCGACGTGCGCGCGCACGACGCCGGCGAGCGAGCACTCGTCCGTGATCGCGATCGCGCTGTAGCCAAGCTGCGCCGCCCGCGCGACGTATTCCTCGGCATGCGAGGCGCCCTGCAGGAACGAGAATTGGCTGGCGCACTGGAGTTCAGCATAGGCGGGCAGCGCGCTGTAGGACACCTCGGACATGAGCGATCAGCCGAACAGGCCGTGCAGAAAATAGCGCGCCTCGGTCTCGTCGCTCGCCGACGGCCGTTCCTTGAACACCCAGTAGCACGCACCGTTTTCATCTTCCGCGACGAAGTAGTCGCGCGTGACGATCCGACCGTCCTGCCAGCCACCTTCGATGCGCTCACCGGGCGACACCATGCGCAGCGGCGTGCCATAGAACGGCCGATGTCCGCGCATCAGCAGAGGCACGGGCGTCTCGAGCAACCATGCCGGCCGCGGCAGATCGGCCGGCAGCGGTGGCAGCTTTGGCGCGTCGCGCAGCGGCACCCAGCGCGCCGCGGCCTCCGGACGGTAGTCGGCTATGGGAGCCGGCGCGAGGACGTTCTCTGCGCCGAGCCGTGCGGTCAACAGCTCGAGCAGCCGCGCATGATCCTGCGGCGTGCCGCCAGGCTCCGGAAACAGCGATTCGCTCGGGGCGGCGGCCGGCTGCACACGATTGGCGACCAAGCGAACTGCGATCACAGGCGCGGCGAGCTCGACGTGTGCGAGACGCTCTTTGACCAGGCGGGTCAGGTGCTCCTCGAAGCGGGTGGGGGCGCCGAGTGCTATCTCGATCGCGGTCGGCGCGATCGCGTCGCGGCCCCGTTCGTGCTCGAGCTGCAGCGTAATCCCGGCGACGTCCAGTTGCTTGGCCGCGAGCCAGCCCGTCATCTGCAGGATCAGCCGGTGCGCCACGAACAGCAGCGCCTCGGCATGTTCGACACGGTCCATCAGCTCGACGCGCATATCGAAAGCCGGCGGCATGTCGAGCCAGTCATAGGCGGCCGGCGCGGTGCCGACGACCTGGTCGAGCCAGTCCAGCAGCGGCGTGCCGCAACGCTTCTTGAGCCCGGCGCGCGGCAAGCGCTGCAAATCGGCGAGCGTCGTGCAGCCGAGTTCGTCGAACCACTGGACGTAGGGCCGGGCCGGCGGAGCGACCGCCAGCGACACGCGCGCGAGCGCGCGGTGCAGCGAGCGCGCGGACAGCGCGATGCCGCCGCGCAGACCGCGAGCGATCATCCACGCGGCCGGTCCCGTCGACGCGACCGACACGGCCGCGGTGACGCCAAACGACGCGGCGACGTCGCGCACGCGCTGGCGCAGCGCGCGGATCCCGTGGAACAAGCGCAGACTGGCCGTCACGTCGAGGAGCACCACGGCTTCGCCAGCGTCGACGACGCTGGGTGTGAACTGCAACAGCGCGTAGGCAACGCCGAGCACGAGCTCGCGCTCGCGCACGACGTCCCGTTCGCAGAGCTGCGCGTCCGGCGCGAGCGACAGCACGCCACCACGGCGCATGTCGACGACGACCCCCAGCGCGCGCGCAGCACGATCCATCGCGACAACGCGATCGCGCTCGAGCACGACGAGGCCGCGCGCATCGTCAGACGACGGCGCCGGCGATCGCGGCCGGAACGCTTCGAGTTTGAGGTGCGGCAGATGCA